>NZ_JAAHGN010001410.1:0-1514 GCF_010672485.1 Moorena sp. SIO2C4
TTGAAATTCTCCCCCTAAGGTCTGATTATTACCCCCTAGATTTTGCTGTTGATAGCTCACGGTACCAAAAAAACCACTGGCAGAACTCAGACCTGCACCAGCCGCAATTGAGCCACTACTCTTCTCAATCACGTCTACTACTATCACCACCTGGCGTGGGTCAGTACCGGGTTCAAAGGAAAACCGTACATCATCGAAAATCCCTAAACCAAAAACTCGCTGTAAGTCCCTTTGGGCTTTCTTCCGGTTAAATACAGTACCGGATTTTAACTCCACCTCCCGGGTAATAATAAAGGGGCGAGTATTACCCCCAACCGGTTCCTCCCGGTCAGTCATTGATGGAAGTGGGTTGCCATTTTCATCTACAATCGGGTTACCATCTTCATCGAGAAAACGCACCTTAACAGCTTCAATCACCCCTTCTGCCACGACCAAGGTGACTGTGCCATCCGGTGTGACTTGCTCAGCATCAATGACTTGAGCTAGGTCATAACCTTCTTCCTTATACCAATCGTTTAATTGTTTGATTCCCTCTTGCAGGTCTCGCAGATTCAGGATTGAGCCATATTGCTCACTGAAGATTTCATTAATTTTTTCCTGGTTTACGATTCGTTGCCCTTCCCCTGGGGGTTCTGTTTTGACTGCCACCTGACGCAATACTGGGTTAGCTCTGACAACAAAGCTAATCCTAACTCCCAAGGGAGTATCTTCTGGCTGAACATCCACACTGGAAAAGAAACCTGTGGCAAAGATAGCATTAACATCTTCCTGAAGCTGAGAGCGCGTGGTTGCTCGTCCTGGTCGGGTTTTAATCACCCGATAAATTTCCTCTTCCAGTTGGGGAGGTGCGCCAGTAATCAAGACTTCTGCTACCAGTACTCGTACTTCTGAGGAGTCAGAAGGAGGTTGAGTTGAAGGGGGCTCCAGTTGAGTGGGTTCCGGGAGTTGGGACAGTTGATCTATACCATTTGGAGGTTTTACTTGAGCACTCCCTTCGATGCTATCGATTGATAAAGGAGGTTGAGTTGAGGGGGGCTCCAGTTGAGTGGGTTCCGGAAGTTGGGACGGTTTTTCTATACCATTTGGAGGTTTTACTTGAGCACTCCCTTCGATGCTATCCGGTGATAGTTGGGGTGGCTTTGGGGTTTGGGAAGGTAACTCTGCGGCTGTTGAATCTACCGGAACCACTAGTTTAGTAGGTTTAGTAGGTACTGCCACCTGGGTTGGTGATGCATCTACCGGAACCACTAGTTTAGTAGGTACTGCCACCTGGGTTGGTGAAGAATTGTTCACCGAGAGAGTGGTAGGCACAGACTGCACAAGCGATGCAGCGCGGTCTTGGGGAGGCAGCGCGGTCTTGGGGGTTCCCCCCATGAGCGACTGCCGTGGGTTTCCCCCACTCGCTATTGCATCAAGAACACTCTTGGTGGGTACTGCCACCTGGGTCCCGGAAGAGTGAAGCACCAAGGCAGTCCTTGGTTTTGCCTGGACAGCAATTGTTTCAGGAACCGCTG
>NZ_JAAHGN010001411.1:0-1512 GCF_010672485.1 Moorena sp. SIO2C4
TCGAGCCAGTAGCACTTTTTTTTCCAGAGAGTCTGAATTTTGGTTGGATTGGCTACTTGGGACTAGTAGTAGTCTCCCTGGCGATAGCAGTTATTCAGCGTTTTCCCCGTAGCTCGGTGTGTAAAGCATTGTCTTCCCAGCCATCAGCTGAAGTGGGGGAAAAGCTAAAACATTTCTGTCGTCAGGTGTTTGAGTTGTTTCTCTGATTGAACTTGTTGAATCTGGTTTCAAGCCAATAACCTTGGCCAAAAGGCCACGCTTTAGGCTTTGCCGACGCTGCGCGAAAGCCAACAACCTTCAACATTAAACCTTAAACCTTCAACATTAAACCTTAAACCTTCAACATTAAACCTTAAATCTGATATCCCCTTGGTGTAATCATCCAATCCTGATGAATATCAGTGCTTTGATTACCAATTAGCACCATAGTTAGCATATCAATGGGTATTTCCAGCATTTTGTCAAGAGTTGTGAGAGTGATGTTTTCATCGTCTCGATAGGCTGAAACCACAATGGCTACAGGGGTATCAGGCTTACGATGCTTGAGAAAAATCCGTTGTGCGATCGCAATCTGCTCAGTACGATTACGCGATCGCGGATTGTACAACGCAGTCACAAAATCTGCTGCGGCTGAGGCTTCTAGACGCTTTTCGATTACTGGCCAAGGGGTCAATAGGTCACTCAAACTAATGGCACAAAAATCATGCATCAGGGGTGCTCCCACACGAGAGGCAGCAGCTTGTAACGCTGTAATACCAGGAAATACTTGCACCTGGGGTGTCTTACCATCCCAGCCCCTAGAGCGCAATTCTTCTAGGACTAACCCCGCCATACCATAGATACCGCAGTCACCAGAGGAAACCACTGCTACCGTTAATCCCCACTCAGCCAGTTCAATAGCCCGTTTTGCTCGTTGGGTTTCTTGGGTAATTGGTAAGGCTTCGATAATTTGTCCTGGACGTCGCAAGGTTGAAATTAAATTGATATAGAGGGAGTAACCAATCACAGCATCAGCGCTGGATATAGCCGTTTTAGCGGCTGGGGTTATTTGGTCAAGATTTCCCGGACCGATACCCACTAGCAACAGTTTCCCCATACGTCCAGTGTATTCTACTGGGGATTGAGCAATCGCTACAGTTACTGCTCCTGGTTGATTAGCTGATTTGACTATTTGTTTGGGAACTAATAAGGGTTGAAGGTTAGTCGCTTGTAAGTTAGTCGCTTGTAGGTTAGAACCTTCAACCTTCAACTTGCTAACCTTGGCCAAAAGGCCACGCTTCGCGAACAACTTGCTAACCTTCAACCCTCTAGCGCCACAGAGAGCTGCTGCTTCGGCAACGCTGGGAGTACCAACTTCTGCCGCCACCACATCCGATGGGTTGGGTACGGTTACGGAACGGAGTACGTCAGCTGGGAAAGTGCGTAAAGGCCAATGGCGCTCTTGGCACAATTGGACTATGCCGACTTCATCGGCTTTGCGGTCAATAGTAGCAATTCCTGCGATCGCATTTT
>NZ_JAAHGN010001412.1:0-1510 GCF_010672485.1 Moorena sp. SIO2C4
TCCCAAACCAACCTTGGCCAAAAGGCCACGCTACCCGAACAACCCCTACTGGTACTCTCAGGATTACCGGTACTAGGGCGGATGGTAGTTACTACGAGAAAAGATTTAACCTCAATTTTGATCAAGCCGACAATCCAGCCATTGCCCAGCTGTGGGGTAGAGCAAGGATTAAACACCTGATGCAGCAAATGTTGAGCTGTGAAACCAAAGCTGGGGTAGAGGCAGTTACGGAAACAGCGTTGAGTTATCAACTATTGTGCCAGTACACCGCTTTTGTAGCTGTCAGTGATCAGGTACCGGTTGCAGGAGAAAACCACCTCATATCGATGCAAGTACCAGTAACAATCCCAGAAGGAGTTAACTGGGAAGGCATGATCAAAAGTACTTTTGCTAGTGCAATTCAGGATAGACTCAGGCTACAGAAGTGCCGTTCAGGCTTGAGAGCAGGGGATAACGAGAGCAGGAGACAAGCAGCAATTGACATCAATTCCAAATTCTTGCCTGATGAGCAGGGGAAAAAGGGGAAACCGAAGAACTCTAAGATCAACCGATCTTTA
The DNA here is from genome assembly GCF_010672485.1 of Moorena sp. SIO2C4. Lineage (NCBI taxonomy): Bacteria > Bacillati > Cyanobacteriota > Cyanophyceae > Coleofasciculales > Coleofasciculaceae > Moorena > Moorena sp. SIO2C4. The sequence continues at coordinate 558 of NZ_JAAHGN010001412.1, forward strand.
CTGTTTTCCCTCTCTCCCTTGTCTTCTGGCACCGCCTGGTCTTCTCCTATCCCAAGATCTGTGTTACCAATAAGTGAATATAGGAAATTGGGGGTTAAAAGCAAAGCTTGGATTCAACAGTCAGAGTATAGGCAAAACAGGTACCAAGAATCTAAGCTAACCTGTAATAATGATAATCGCTATGATACCCATCAGGCATCAGAAATGAGCCCTCAGGATTATATTCTTTCTAAGACAGTTCAGGATAGCCTCAATGATAATGATAATCGCTATGGTACCCATCAGGCATCAAAAATTATTACTGAGGACTATTTAGCCAATCAATCACCAGATAATTTTGAATTGACCTTGGTCTGTCCTAGATTGATTAAAAAGGTGAAGTCAGAGATATTAAGCTCAGCGGCAATCAGCCATCACAGGTTACAGTTGGTCAGAGTTAAGGGATTAGATGAAATAGGGACAACCTGTTTAACCCAACATCTGCAACGATTGAACCTACCCCTAGGGGTAGCTGGTGAAATTGTCTTCGAGTTCCTAGTTCGTAGAGGTCGCGTGATCAGGGTGATGTGGGATGAAGCAGCCTCTACCCTGACCGAAGCCCAAATGATTGATTTGATTAAGCGATCGCTTTCTTGTTGGCGAGTTCCGGAAACCTCTGTAAAGAGCGTGTGTTTAACCTTACGGATTAACGAAGCTGCAACTCAATGACATCTTGCTTAATCGTGAGATCATAATCTTGATAGAAATTGTGTCCTAGCAGTCCAATTGACAGGGATGGACTAACAGCAACCAGTAGGTTGTTAGCCACAATACCTCCTGCGGCAGCGGAGGCCAAGCGACCCAGGGGTACATCAACTGTACCATTAGCTGTATCCATCGTGGCAGTTCCTTCTGGTTTCAATCCCAAAGCTTTTGCCATTTTTGGGGTAATTGTCACGACGGATGCTCCTGTA
>NZ_JAAHGN010001413.1:0-1506 GCF_010672485.1 Moorena sp. SIO2C4
GATTTTTCCAGCCGAGCCATCGCTTTTTGCCAATGATATACAGATTCTTTATTCGTCATTTGGCTTTGACGAAATAAACGAATGATTTGTAATAATTGTGGAATCTGTTCGTCGGGAATATTTTCAATTTCTAATAATAGAACGTCACGCAAATCAGTAAGGGTACGTGTTAGTTCAGAACTCGAATGATTCATGATTCATTTCCTCAAGATCGAGAGTATTAATTTGTTCTGGTTTTCCAATTTGTTGCACTTTTATATTATAGTGCGATCGCGATCTTGTCGGGTGGGTTGAGGAAATGCTAAAGTAACGCCCCCCCACACTTTGCTAGAATAAAGCGCAGAAGCAAAGGTTGGGAGGGAAGTAGCTCGATGACAATTGTTGTTACCCTTAGCTCAGAATTAGAAGCACTACTGCGTGAATATGCTGCTCAGCGAGGTCAAGATGTTAGCTTGGTTGCGTCCGAATTGCTGGCTAGTGTCTTAGAGTCGGAGGTGGAAGATTCACAGGAGGCTATCAAGGGCATTCAAAAAGGACTGAATGATTTCCAGGCAGGTCGATTTCGGTCTTTCGCTGAGTTTGCCCAAGAGCAGCGTCGCCAGTATAACCTGCCAGTCGATTCATGAAATACCCTATTGAAATTTCCAGTGTGGCCGAGGCGGAAGCCGACAGCGCCTTCCTACGTTTATCCCAAGTCACATCTACCACCCAGGCAAGCCAATGGTATGCTGGATTGCTACAAGCAATCGAATCTCTATCGCAATTTCCAAAACGTTGTCCTCTAGCAAGAGAGAATAAGTATTTCAGTCAAGAAATACGACAATTACTCTACGGTCGGGGACGTAATTCATATCGAATTCTTTTTACCATTTTGGAAGAGCAAGAACGAGCGACCGTTCGCATTCTACACATCCGGCACGCATCACAGCAAACCTTAGGTGAAGAACTAGGCTGATGCCAATATGGTCGTAGCGATCGTCGCTTTTGTAGCTTTTGTAGGTTGGGTTGAAGAATGAAACCCAACATAATTCCCCTCAACACAACGTCTTCTCCTCAAGAGCGAGGTTTTCTCTCTTGCAAAGAGAAACTAAAATTTAATTGGTGTGGCGGTCTGATGTTGTTGGGTTTCCGTTCCTATACCCAACCTACGATTGAATTGAGGTGGTGAGTGCGTACGCTTATCCTCTGTTGCGGATAACATACATTGAGCCATGCGATCGTGCTATACTAAGTAAAAAAATATAATCAAAAAAACGTAATTAATCATGACAGCAAATAGCACTCTAGAAAATCGACTCATAGAAAAGCTTAAAAAACTCTCCCTTGAACAAATCCAACAAGTAGAAAATTTGATTGATGCCCTTAGTCAAGATAATACAGAGCGAAAATTAACTGTTGTATCGACTAAACTTTCTGAATCTGTCTTTGCTAAAATTTGGGATAATCCTGAAGATGCCGAGTATGACAACCTATAATTTTGGGGATATTATTCTCGTCCCTTTTCCA
>NZ_JAAHGN010001414.1:0-1505 GCF_010672485.1 Moorena sp. SIO2C4
AATCTTACCATTTTCACTGCCACCAGGGGCTGAGATATCTACCCCAGCACCAAAGTTAGAGTAGGGAGCTTTCAGACCTGCGGAATCAAGGGCAGAAACACCAATAACATGGGGATAGCGGGCGGGATAAGCGGCAGCATTTTGGTTAGAGTTACCAGCAGCAGCCACTAGGACAACACCTTTGTGGTAGGCATAGTCGATTGCCTCTGCCATCAGATTGCTTTCACCAGCCCCTCCTAAACTCATGTTGATCACATCTGCCCCATGATCAGCGGCAAAGCGAATCGCTTCTGCAATATCAGCCACTGTACCACCACCATGGGCTGCCAATACCTTCAGGGGCATCAGGCTAGCTTCGTAAGCAATTCCGGCAACACCGTAACCATTGTTGGTAGATTGGGCAATGGTACCGGCTACGTGAGTACCGTGACCTTGATCATCCCATGCTTCAATCCGGTCATTAACAAAGTCGTAGCCTTCAACAAATTCAGTATCTTTCAAATCTGGGACTGCGCTGACCCCAGTGTCAATCACTGCTACTGTTACCCCACTACCCTTGGTGTCATCCCAGGCAGATTCTATATTAATGCTGCGCAGGTTCCACTGCTTGCTATAGTCAGGGTCATTGGGAACCTCGAAGGCACTATAGGTATAGTTCGGTTCAATATATTCTGTTGCTTGGGATAGTCCTGATTGTTTCAGGGTATTCAGCAGTTGTTTATCTCCCTTTAGGATATATATGTGATCCGCTGCTGAAAATTCACTATTGAGTTGGGGATTCACCTCGTATTGTTGTGCGATCGCTTGCAATTGCTCATTAAGTTGAGCAGCTGGGATATCTTCCCGGAAGTCGATCACAATCGACTCAAAATTCCCCTGATTTGCCAATCCTTTAAAGTTAAACAGGGCAAAACCCAGCCCTACTACAAACAGACACAGTATCAAAAATTTTCTCATGGCAATCTGTCGCTGCTTCGCGAGTCTTTAATCACCACGATAGCTTATATAGCAAAGGGAGTAGGGAGTAGGGAGTAGGGAGTAGGGAGTAGGGAGTAGGGAGTAGCGATGCAGCGCGGCCAAAAGCAGTTAACCAAGGCTGAAGGGGCAACAGGTCAGCTAGAATCTTTGTAACTTATTTACAAAATCCCAATCATGCTACTTTGGTAACCTTGCTAGTTTGGTTTTTTCATGTTCAGAATACTTTAATTCCCGAGCTCGACCTGCCCCTGTTTTAGTCACCCAAACTGAATTAAAGTTTTCCAGCATAATGTTGGTAGAATTAATCTTTTCATTGGTTCCCATTGGCTCAATAATTGTATGGGAATTAGGGAAGACAAAAACAGGGATAGAAACCCGACTATTGGGGCTTGTATGAATCACTTCATGGGCAGTGCTGACAAATAAGCCATTCGTCCAGTATTGCAACATATCCCCCAAATTAATCACAAAAGCATCTTCTAAACAAACCGCATCAATCCAGGCATTTTTGGCATAAACCCGTAGGG
>NZ_JAAHGN010001415.1:0-1502 GCF_010672485.1 Moorena sp. SIO2C4
GGAATCGGGAATCGGAACCCACCCCTAACCCCTCCCAGGAGGGGAACGTGAATCGGGAATCGGGAATCGGAACCCACCCCTAACCCCTCCCAGGAGGGAATCGGGAATCGGGAATCGGGAATCGGGATGCAGCTATCAGCTTCCATGGGAAAGCCACTCAATCTGATCAGCTTTGTCTGGCAGCCGGGCTTGCTGTTGTCCCTTTGCCCTTGCCCAAGTTCCAAACAGACCAATCGGTGTGCTGATTAGCTCAATGGGATCGGTTTTGCCTGCGATCGCATTAATACTATTGCGCGGTAGTTCTTTCAGCAACCAACGACTGATCCGATACAGATATTCCGTGGGTGGAATATCCCGCATCAAGGGCACACCATGGAGCTGATGTAAGTAACGGTTAGAGCGACCATACCGATGCCATTGACTGTGATACTCCCGAAAAGTGGAACGGTGTCGGTGCTCCACTATAGCGGTTGGAGCAAGGTGTAATTGCCAGTTGCTTTGCTTTTGAATCCGCCAGCACATATCAGCATCACCACCAGTGGTCAGGTAAGGACGGAACAATCCCACTTCCTCAAATGCTTGCCGTCGGATTGCTAGGTTAGCGGTTTGACCGTAAGGACAATAAGAATTGTTTAACGTATGTTCCTGAGATAGAACATTATGATACTCAGCGTGTTTTTCTAGCCAGGTTTTACCGGGCAACCCGATGATTTGACCAGCAACAATACCAATACTAAAGTTAGCAAAGGGTGAGACCAGGTCTGCTAACCAATGGGGTTGGGGACGACAGTCTGCATCAGTAAAGGCAATTATTTCCCCCTTAGCTGCTCGAATTCCTTGGTTACGGGCGGCATAGGAGCTTTGAATCTGGTCTTCCAGGATGTAGTGGAAAGTTATGCCCTCAGATGCTCCCTCAGTAACAGCACTTTGGATGAGTGAGGCTGTGCGATCGCTGCTATTATTATCCACTAAAAGATACTCTACTTGGTCAGTGGCATAGGTCTGTTCCTGTAAACAACGGACTAACTCTGGTAAATCTGCTTCACCGTTGTAGATTGGTACAACTACTGAAACCTTGGGCAAGCATTTGTCATTTGTCATTGGGTAATGGCTAATGGCAGAAGTGTTGAAATTAGGAATAGGGAACAGGGAACAGGGAATCGGGAATCGGGAATCGGGAATCGGAACCCACCCCTAACCCCTCCCAGGAGGGGAACGGGAATCGGGAATCGGGAATCGGGATGCAGCTATCAGCTATCAGTTATCAGCTATCAGTTATCAGCTATCAGCTATCAGTTATCAGCTATCAGCTATCAGCTATCAGTTATCAGCTATCAGCTATCAGCTATCAGTTATCAGTTATCAGCTATCAGCTATCAGCTAATGCCCTACTGTGCCACGCTGAAGGCTGACCACTGACCGCTGACCGCTGACCGCTGACCGCTGACCGCTGACCGCTGAATGCTTGAATTATCAACTATCAATTTTGAGCATAATCAACA
>NZ_JAAHGN010001416.1:0-1502 GCF_010672485.1 Moorena sp. SIO2C4
TATCACGGCGTGACCCACACAGCCCCTCCCCACTCGCCCTTTGCATCAAGAAATGTCTTGGCCATAAGTTACCGTTACCAAACACTGGAGGTGTCAGTGAATTTTCAATCAGTGATTGCAACATTGAATCAATTCTGGGCAAAACATGGTTGCTTGATTGCCCAGTCCTACGATACCGAGAAAGGAGCAGGGACGATGAGTCCTCATACATTCTTGAGAGCTATTGGTCCAGAACCCTGGTCAGTTGCTTATGTTGAACCATGCCGAAGACCTACCGATGGACGCTACGGCGAAAACCCGAATCGCTACCAGCACTACTACCAATACCAAGTACTGATCAAGCCGTCACTGAATAATATTCAAGATATTTACCTAGATTCCCTCAAAGCTTTAGGTATTTGCCCTGAAGACCATGACATTCGCTTTGTTGAAGACAATTGGGAATCTCCTACCCTAGGGGCTTGGGGAGTTGGCTGGGAAGTCTGGTTAGATGGCATGGAAATTACTCAATTTACCTACTTCCAACAGTGTGGTGGCATTGATTGTCGTCCTGTACCCATTGAGATCACCTATGGTTTGGAACGATTAGCTATGTATCTCCAGGAAGTAGAGGCTTTTACTAAAATCCAGTGGAATGACCAAATTAGCTATGGAGATGTTCACCTTCAGGGAGAAGTTGAACAATGTACTTATAATTTTGAATCCTCTAACCCAGATTTACTGTTCACGCTATTTGGTCTTTACGAGCAAGAGGCAGAACAACTAACCCAGCGAGGACTTGTTATGCCTACACTAGACTACGTTCTGAAGTGTTCTCACACTTTCAACTTACTGGACGCTAGGGGTGTGATTTCAGTGACTGAGCGAACTCGTTATATCGGTAGAATTCGCAATCTAGCAAGGCGAGTGGCTCAACTCTATTTGCAACAACGAGAGATGTTAGGGTTCCCGCTCAATAAACAGACCATAGCTTGAATCTAGAACACAAAGAGCTTGACCCAATCGGTAGCAGCAAGGCATTCCTACCAGTAATCACGACTGAGAGTGTATTCGCCAGGACTTACGCAAAAATGGGCATCGAAACCTATAGGTAGTAGGGTGCTTTATTAACTCACACCACATCTAGATTTACTAGGTAAGTCCTGGCACTCTTGACCCCTGTCACTGGAGGATATTGCTAGTGCTTGGAATTGCTGGATCAACGGGTCGAGCGACTACAATCCCAAGGGAATGTCTAACATGTCTGGCATACCGTTGTAAATCACGGGCAATGGTGACTCTACCGGCAGGTGATGCATGAATAAAACCGATATTCCCATCAGCAGTACGATACACTAAGCCAGTGTGGGTGACATCTAGACAAGGAATAGTAGTAGCAATGCCAATAATATCCCCTGGTTGCAGTTGATTGTAGGCTTTCCTAATCTGATCATGGGGAATGAAATTAACAGTTGTCTGCTTCAGATTAGCTTCCATGGCTACTATACACTGGTAATTTGACT
>NZ_JAAHGN010001417.1:0-1500 GCF_010672485.1 Moorena sp. SIO2C4
CCTTTTTCTATATAGTTTATTACTTTTTTTCTGAAATCTAGACTGTATGGCATTGCTGTCAGTTATTGAAAATATACCCTTTTCATTTTACCTCATCACCGTCTTATCCTTAATTGAAACAACTATAACTCCATTCTCCAATGGTTTTGGTTTGGGGTAATACTAGTTTGTTCATCGTCCCAGATACGTTTAACCCGGTAATTCGTGGGCTTCGCCGGAATCCGTGTATAGCACGTCAGTAATTGACGAGGAGGTATCTCTCAAAGCTTTCAGGAAAATCCCAAAAGCGCCATTGTGGTCTCGATCAAGTGTGTGTCCGCATTCAGGGCACAAAAACTTCTTAGATCCGCCTAACTTACGGTGAACATGGCCACACCTTGTACAAGTCTTGGAAGTGTACTCTTCAGATACGTCTACTACAAAACAACCTCTTTTAGTTGCCTGATGCTTCAACGTCATCTTGAATCGGTAATGTGCCCAATTCATCATTGCCCTAACTGTTTTACTTCTGATTTTCCTTTTAGCCTTACCGACCATTTGTGATGTTTCAAACTTTGGTAAGTAAATAACTTGATATTCAGAAGTTAGATAGCAAGAAATTTTATTGTGGGCTTCATCAATTAGGTTACGAATTTTTACCCTAATCCTTTGAGCAGCCTTCCTTAACTTAAACCTCTTTCTCTTGTTAGGGCGTCCCTTGGCCAAGGCTGCCTGACAAATTAATCGATCTAAATGAGAACACAGGCGATAAACCCTTCCAATGTCCCCAGTCCCTAAGTCTATAAATCTCTGGCCATCAAATCCAGTTAAAAAGCTCCTCACGCCTGGGTCTAAGGCGATTGCTTTTTGAGGGATAGGGAAATTATCTTGGTCTGATTCAACGGCAAAGCTAATAAACCACCGACCTCGATCAATGCTAAGTATCGGCTCGTGAGTCATTTTCTCAGGGAGTGGTTCACTGCTAGTGAACGTTAATCCTTTGGTCTGTCTAGGATAAAAGACACCTTTGGAGAAATTAGACTTTTGGAATCGAATAGATTGGACTGGATCGCAGTACCGCCTAAACTTAGTATGACCACCAGATTTAATAGCAGCTTTGTACGCTTCAAAAGCTTGAAACACTGCTAATTGTCTAGGGTTGTAGGGAGTTTGATTTACCCATTCAGGAACATCTAACATCACCTTTTTCCTGAGGTCATACTTCCCAATTTTTGTAGTTTTGAGGATGGCGACCGCTTTATTGTAACACCATCTAGCTGCGTTAATCCAAGTTCTCCATTTAAGCTTCAGTTCAGTTCCCGGGTAAACTCGGATCTTCTTTGATAGCAGTTTTGTACTTCCTGAGACCGTAGAGTCGGCAACTGAAGACATGGACAATGGCGAGGATATTCTCCACCATCTCTCCCTCATAAGATAGGTCTGACTGGTTGAGAACCAAGATCTTGCCACCGTTTTGCGTAACATACCATTCGATAAGTTCAAATCCGAATCTTGGCCTAA
>NZ_JAAHGN010001418.1:0-1496 GCF_010672485.1 Moorena sp. SIO2C4
TTTCCAAAGGAACGTAAGCATTCAGCTAATGCGCTACGCGCACGCTTGGCCTTGGCCGTTGGCCACGCTACGCGAATGGCCACGCTCCTTGAGGTGCGAACAGCTATCAGCGTGTCGCGTATCAGCTCATGGGTTATGCACATTCTTATTGATGAGGAAAGCATTTTGAATAAAAGAGGTAAGCATTTGTTTAATCTGAGTTAAGTCTGCTGTTTCCTTAGCTTGAGCCTTGGCCTATGGGCACGCTAGGGGAATGGCTGAAGGCTGAAGGCTGAAGGCTGAAGGCTGAAGGCTGAAGGCTGAAGGCTGATTGCTGAATGCTTACGATTACTGACCACCAACCCTCACCCCTCACCAAAATAGTTAAGAAGTGTGAAGTTTAGATCTCAAAGATGATTAAAACAGTAGATAATAATAAATTTGGCAGAAAAAGGATAATACCATGGCAGATTACCAGCAGTGGGAGGAATCGCTCGTCGCACCAATTATACGTCAGGCTCAGCAAAAACTGATGTCTCCCAGGAAATTTCATGCCCTCTGCCAACAGGTGATCAAATCTACTGGTCAAAAAAAGCTATACTTTTATCCACCACCTTCCGAGCTACTGGATGTAACTAACGGGATTACCATCAAAGAGTTAAGACAATTTTTCGACAAATTAGCCAACTATGTCAGTAGTACCTCCTCAGAAGGACACCGAGTCACACTCTACCTAAAAAGAGTGCGGCTTAGATTAGGTAGGGTAAACAAGAGATTTATTTTAGTAAAAAAAACCAGAGTATGTCAGCACAGTCCAAAATCTGTTGTAGAGCGGTGCGACCCCGGTCGGGTTTCCCGACCTAGGGAAAGCGCACCAAGAGAGGTGAAGCCTTCCAGAGAAAAATTAGAAGTCAACCCCAAGGGGTTATATTCCAAGGCCATGCTATACCAGGATTTGCCCTGCCAGGATTTGCCTACACAACCAGCTCCAATTCATCCTGAAATGCTATCTACAGGGGGAATGAAGGTTGAGGTAGAAATAGCTGGAGCTGGCATGGTTGGTCGGGTAGCTCGCCTGAGAATTAATGGCAAAGACTTGGCATTTAAAGCATTTTTTGACCCAGATTTCGTCTGGCAGCATGGTCCTTGGGCTGAAATTCCCATTGGGATTAGACTGAAATATGCTCAGGTAAGGAAAAACTGTGCAGAATTCTTGTTTGCTAGTCAAGATTGGATGGTATCGGAATGGATTTATCCCGATACTAATCCCCAGTTTCGGAACAATGGCATCACTTATGAACAGTTTGCCGCTCAAGAAGGTCTAACTCAACTCAATTCATTAAATATATATAATTACAATCCATACAATATACGTCTTGATCCAGGTGGAATAGTCAAAGGCTACCTTGACCTGGTAGGGTTTTGTTGCACCAGTTTTGTTGTTAAACTTTCGGAACTGAATATCTTCCAGTGCCTGCTGATTTAAAATGCCGTACCCTGCACTCTGAATCAGCTGT
>NZ_JAAHGN010001419.1:0-1489 GCF_010672485.1 Moorena sp. SIO2C4
TTGCTCGTGCTGCCCACAGGGATGCCTGAGGACTAAAGGCCCGTCGAGTGCCAAACTCTAGTAAGGTAGCCTCGGCCCCCGCCACATCTCTTAGCCGTGCTGCCTTAGTGGCAATCAAGGTCTGATAGTTAATTGTATTGAGTAGGTAAGTTTCTACTATCTGTGCTTGCCACAGAGGAGCATCCACCCGCAAAAACGGTTCATTAGCAAATATTGCTGTTCCCTCGGGCACTGCCCAGACATCACCGGTGAAGCTTGCTTCTGCTAAGAGTGACCAAAACTGTTCCGGTGCTCCCTGAAAAATGCCTGTCTCTTTTAATGCGTCCAGTGCCTGGGGACTAAAGCGAAACTGTTCCAGGTAGTCCAGTACCTGAGCGAGTCCCATAGCAATCAAGTAACCAAAGCCATTAGGTAAACGTCGCGCAAATAGTTCAAAGGAAGCTGGTTTTTGGGCTAAGCCTTCACCGCTATAACAGGCTGTCATGGTCAGCTGATACAGGTCAGTTAATAAGCTATAGTCCTCAGCTGTAGGTATTAATTCCTGGTCTTTAGGGTTCATAATAGTACTGTTTAAGGAGTAATGTTTAACATAAGGTAAAGGAACTTTAAATAGGTACAGATTTTTTAACAATCCTCTCAAAATTACCAAACAAATCTTAGTGATTAGTCAAGCTTGAGAAAAGTATTGCAAATATTACCAAACAAATATTACTAATCCTGGCACTGAATCGATAATCCTCGATAAGATAAAGTACACCAGACAGAAACGTCTTTCAGTCTGTACTCACAGTTAAGACTCAATAATTTGAGAACAGCAATTTGATGACAGCATGGCAGTACTCACGAACCACCAGAAAAGGGAAAGGTTCGCGCTAATTATAGCCACTGCTGTTTTCAACTCTAACTCAACTAATTCAGGAGAGCAATTTTATGGCTTTTTACAAACTATTGGAAAGCAGTATTCAATATCTTTCTGAAGCAGTAGCTAGGATTTTTGGTCCTAATGATGACATTTATCCTGCTATTGGTGTTCAACCCTTTAGCGGTGACCCCTTTGAGCAGAAAGAGGCATCTTGGTAAATTCGATTTTAGCTATAATATGAACCCTGGGTTATAGCGGTTCTTGCTGGAATACAAAACACCCTTAGGGGCGCACGCCGTGCGCCCTTAAGGGTGTTGTGGGGTTGCCTATTGGTGGGATGATTTAAGCTGGAAGCGAACACTGTGATGCAGTAGCTTGGCCGTAGCGCATTAGCTGATAGCTGATAGCTGACGGCTGAATGCTTACCTCATAACTCCCTACTCCCTACTCCCATTAACTCAGCGGTTGCCAATTTTCTAGTGGTTTACCTTGACAAAATGTAAGCATTCAGCTATCAGCTATCAGCGATCAGCGATCAGCGATCAGCGATCAGCTATCAGCTATCAGCCATTGGCCACGCTACGGAAATGGCCAGGCTACTGTTCGCGCAGCACCTCAAGTAGCGCA
>NZ_JAAHGN010000142.1:0-10631 GCF_010672485.1 Moorena sp. SIO2C4
TCTGTTCCCTGCTCCCTGTTCCCTGCTCCCTGCTCCCTGTTCCCTGTTCCCTGCTCCCTACCAAATTCAGAAATACTATAACTATCAAACACTGTCAAAGGACTGGTAGGCATGGTCTCAATAGAACAATTAGCTCAAGTCTGGGTGCTGAAAGACCTAGAAACCTCAGCGCTAGAGAATCTTCAGCCTTATACCAATGTACGGGCTTATTTTCGGGATGAGATTGTGATCTACGAGGGCGATCGCCTCCCCTGCCAACTCTATGCCTTAATCAAGGGAACCCTGCAAATTAAAAAAACCGGGACTAATGGTAAAGAAAGCCTTTTGCGCATCATCCCTGAGGGTGATATTTTTGCGGCTCCGGCAATTTTTGGTAATGGTATTGCACCCGCAACAGTTATTTGTCAGGTGGACTCCCTAGTGCTAACCATAGAACGAGAGGCGCTGTTAGAGACCATTCGCCATACCCCAGAAGTGGCGTTGCGAATCCTGGAAGTCTTTAACCAACGCCTGCAACAAATTCATAACACCGTACATGGACTAATTTCTGAAAGGGCAATTGTACGACTGGTGCGTCTGCTGCAATACTATGCAACTCGCTATGGAACTGAGTCTGTTGCTCAGGGAGACTCCTTAAATATCAACCTTCCTTACTATCAAATTGCTCGCAGTATAGGTATAACCTATGAAGAATGCGTGCGTTTGTTCAAAAAGATAAATGCCATCAATTCAGTGGTTACCTACAAGCGGGGAGGCAAAATTATTATCAATGACTGGCAGCAGTTAGATGCGATCGCCTTTGGCGCGGCTGAGGCCTTTGGCCACGCTGCGCGAACGCCGATCGCGGACAACGAAGGATGAAAAGACTAGGGAGTCGGGAGTCGGGAGTCGGGAATCGGGAAAAAATCCTGTGTACCTCGTTTGTACCTCGTTACTATGAGAAACGTGCTGATTGCAGGAATTGATATAGCTTCCATCGCCTGGGATAACCAGGTCTTAACCGTAAAGTCAGCGTAGGATGACTCAATCCCTGAACGTTTTATTAATTATGAATCTTTCTGCTCAGTTTGTGACTCCTCAGGGTCTGATGTCGGATTATTCATCTCGTCTTTGAAGCCTCTGAGGGTTTTCCCTAGGGCGCTGCCGATTTCAGGAATTTTCTTCGGTCCAAAAATCACAACTGCCACAACGCCAATAATCATCACTTCGGGCCATCCTAAACCAAACATACCAATTTTCTCCAAACTCCTGTTAACTTTGAATTAACCTTGAACTGCTTGATAGCACTTAGCCCATCCTACTTCACGGCCAAGCAAAAAAATTCTCTAACAAATCTACTTTACGGTTTTACCAGGCGCACAATCAACCTAGGTCAATCTCGGTCGCCCACTCAAAGTATTGACACTCTCCGTCCTTCTAGGACGGGGATTCTTACTTCACAGAGCCGTCTTGCTCGACCAGGCCGGAGCCAGGAAAAGTAGAGGACAGTTCTCCATAAGCGTTCGGATCAATGATCCAGGTTCCTGTATGCCCTACAGTACCCAAGGCTCTTTTTAGAATATTGATAGCTGCATTATGGTCGCGATCCAACACACACCCGCACTTACAGGTATGGGTTCTAGTAGATAGCGATTTTTTGACAACTTCACCACAGTTTGAGCAATTTTGGCTAGTATAGGTAGGATTGACTGCTACAGTTTCTCTACCAAACTTTCGTCCAAAATACTCTAACCATTTTCTAAACTGATACCAACCTGCATCATTAATAGACTTGGAGAGACAGTGATTTTTGACCAAATTTCTCACCCTTAAATCTTCGTAAGCGACCACATCATTAGAGTGGATTACGCAACGCGCGAGTCTCTTCGCATGTTCTTCACGTTGCCTACTTATTTTAAGGTGCATCCTGCCTAATCTATTAACGGCTTTCTTACGGCTAGATGAGCCTTTATTTTTGCGAGAAACTCGGCGTTGATGAAACTTCAACCGCTTCTCGCCCTTGCGATAAAACCTTGGATTTGGCTCTGTGTTTCCCTTGGAATCGGTATAAAATTCTTTCAGTCCTACATCTAACCCAATGTTGGTATGTGATGGTTCTAGAGATTCTTTAACATCAGCTTTGACACAAAACTGGACATAGTAACCATCTGCTCGACGTACTAACCTAACTCGCTTGATCAGCTTTTGGTCGTAACGCCACAGTTCCCAGGTTCCCTTGAGTTTTAGTTTCCCAATTCCTTTTTTGTCTAAGAATTTTATTGATTTGGTATCAAGGGAAAGTTTCCAGCCTGATGTCTTGTATTCAACTGACCGGGAAAACTTTTTAAACTTGGGATAACCCTTTTTGCCAGGGACTTGTTTTTTACACTTATCGTAAAACCTAGAAATTGAACTATAGGCTCTTTCCACTGAAGTTTGACAGGCATGAGAGTTTAAGTCTTTAACAAAAGGATATTCAGCTCTGAGCCACGTGTTATAGCGATACAGGTCTTTTTGTCCTATCCCTTTATTGTCCATCCAGTAACGGATGCACTTATTTCGTACAAACTGACCAGTACGTATCGCCTCATCTATGGCGGCATATTGAGTTTTATTCCCTTTGACCTTAAATTCTAATACTATCATCTTGACGTGGGACAACTCTAGGTAACATTGTAGCACAAAAAGAAAAAGCCGTCCGTTGTTCGCGCAGCGTGGCCTACGGCCAAGTTACCGTAAGATAGTGGAGTCTTTATGGTTGGCAGGCTATGCGTAAAAGGGTTAAAACTTATTGATTAAGACTCCACAATAAACAGGTTTCGTCTCCTAGAAGGACGGGGCTTGAGACCCAAATTTTTGGTCATTTTCGGGCGGGCAGGATGCCCACCCCACTCACCTTCATCCGAAGATTCAGCAATGCCCCGCTAGTCCATGCTACTAGCAAGGAATTTTATGCGATCGCAAACAAAATCCTTTATCCAATCCCAGCAGTAACAAAGTTTTGTGTAGCGTTACAGGATTGACCATGGCAAGCTGATATCCTAAGCTTATCCGAAGTCCATACTAGGATATCTTGCTGCAATTGATGGTGACCGATAAGGTGAGAAGATAGAGGTCGAAGGATGAAGGAGGAAAGATAAAGTATAAAAATATACCATTTGCAAAGGTTACAATCAATGCAATGGTTGATACTTCAAGTCTTGCATGCCTTTTGTCTTTTGCCTACCCCTCTTGTTAAGGGGGATAATGGGGGGAGAACCCATCCAACCCTTTTGTCTGCAAGCCTGTTGCCTCCATTTTACCCATAGCCTTTAAGTGTTAAGGAATGTCAACCACTTCCACGCCATCCCTAAGAACCCAACAAAACCCTCTGTGCGCTAAGCTGGCAGACTGTATAGAGTCGAACTGGCGGCGCTACTTCGACCTTTCTCCTTATCATTTACCAGCCGAGTTAGGCTACGTGGAAGGACGGCTTGAGGGAGAGAAACTGACTATCGAAAACCGTTGCTATCAGACACGTCAGTTTCGGAAAATGCACCTGGAATTGGCAAAAATAGGTAAGATGTTGGACATTTTACACTGTGTAATGTTTCCTCGTCCAGAGTATGCTCTGCCCATGTTTGGCTGTGATGTGGTGGCAGCTAGAGGACAAATTAGTGCTGCGATCGCAGACCTTTCTCCACTCAACCCTAAACGTACCTTACCAGAAGCCTATCACTGTTCGTTACAGACCCTACCAAAACCTGAGTTTAAACAGCCCCGTGACTTACCACCTTGGGCAGACATTTTTTCAGAATTTTGCATTTTTGTGCGTCCCAATGGTCCAGAAGAAGAAGCACAGTTCCTGGCATGGGTGGATGATTTATTACAGATTCACTGTGCCCATGCTGCTAATGCCCTACCGGTCTCTAGAGAAAAGCAAGCAGAAATTATTGCTAGTCAACACTATTATTGCAGCAAGCAGCGGCAGAATGACAAAACCCGGCGGGTGCTTGAAAAAGCTTTTGGTGTTGAATGGGCAGAGAACTATATGACCTCGGTACTATTTGACTTGCCAGTATCTTGATACTTAATCAATCGTAAAGCTGATTAGTTTGCTGATTAGTTTAGGGATGGAGCAATGGATGATAGCGGTTCTCATATTAATGAGGTACACAGGATTTTTTTCCTGTTACCTGTTCCCTGTTACCTGTTCCCTGTTCCCTAAAATCCACAACTTGTATACCTCACCTATTTGAGAAATACTATAGTAAGGCACGATAATAATAAGTCGGCAAACTTTTTTAAGGGGATAGACTATGTTCACTAGACGTGACCTTCCCTCAGAGCAGGAACTGCTAAATTTCGCGAGACAGTACCCTGAGCTAGATATAGAATCAGTGTTTACTTGTCTGTCGTTCCTGAAAACTACCACTGAAATCTACGAAGCGATTGACACTCATATGGGTCGCTACGAGTTATCAATCGGTAAGTTTACTGTACTCATGCTATTACACAAAGCGGGTTCGTTAGGCTTGACTCCTTCCGAATGTGCTCAACAGGCTGGTGTTACTCGTGGGACGATCACAGGTCTGCTTGATGGTCTTGAACGTCAAGGGTTAGTTAAACGCCAGCCCCACCCAGATGACCGACGGATGCTGATGGTTAACCTGACTCCAAACGGTTGGCAGTTCTTGAAGCAAATGCTTCCCGAGCACTTTAATCGGGTGACAGGTTTGATGGCTAACCTGACTGGCGCAGAAAAGAAAACCTTCGTTAAACTTTTAGCAAAGTTGCGAGCGGGAACCCCTGCTATGCACTCAGCTGAATTTCAGCTGAGCCAGTAATGAGGGATTGCTCAAAAAATCTGTTAGCGGTGCTCATCTAGTATTTACTTTATGGTAAATTAAATAGTAAGGAGCCATATAATATGGCACACAAGAGATGGTTATGACTCATATAACCGACAAAGGTTGATTTAACCGGAGGAGTCATGGAGCCAAAAATTGGCATAAAAGATCAGGGATTCTCAAAGCCCCTAAGCCGTTGGGTGATTGTACTGGCTGGTGTTGGGATTCTGGCAACTGTGGTCGCTAGCGGATATAGTTTGGAAATGGTCCGTGAGCGCCCACCAGAACCAGTGCCATCCGCCAGTAAAACCCCAGCTATCCGAGCTGTCACGGCTCTAGGACGTTTCGAACCTGAGGGGGAAGTTATTCAATTAGCTGCTCCAACAACTTTTCAAGCACCAAGGGTGGCTCAGTTACTGGTTAAGGAAGGGGATAAAGTAGGTGCCAATCAATTGATTGCCATCATGGAAAATCGCGGACGCTTACAAGCGGATTTAGAACGGGCAAAAGCGGAGGTTAAAGTAAGCCGTGCGAACTTGGAGAAAGTCAAAGCCGGTGCTAAAAGCGGCACCATTGCTGCTCAGGAGGCTAAGATTAAACGACTAGAGGCAGAGTATCGGGGGCAGAAGGAGGCGCTACAAACTCGCATTGACCGTTTACAGACTCAGCTGCAAGAAACACAACAAGAGAAAGATGCCACAGTCAGGCGATTAGAGGCTCAGTTAAGGAATGTCCAAGCAGATTTTCAGCGCTATCAGCAGTTAGAACGAGACGGTGCGATCGCAATTTCCGAATTGGACAGCCGCCGCCTAAACGTAGAAACTGCCCAAGAGAGCGTGAGTGAAGCCATAGCCAACCGCACCCAAACTATAAGCACCCTCAGGGAACAACTCAAAGAAGCTATGGTCAACCGCAAGCAGACCCTAGCTGTAGTAGAAGCACAGATTAACGAAGCCAAAGCTACCCTAGAAGAGATTAAAGAAGTACGTCTTGTAGATATTAGACAGGCTGACGCAGAGCTAGAAATGGCTATGGCACAAGTCAAGCAAGCCGAAGCAGAATTAAAATTTGCTTACGTCCATTCTCCACTAGATAGTCAAGTTTTGAAAATTAACACTTATCCAGGAGAAACCGTAGATCAAGAAAAGGGAATTGTGGAACTAGGGCAAACTGACCAAATGATGGTTGTTGCTGAAGTCTACGAAAGTGATATTGGTAAAGTCAAGCTAGGACAGAAAGTAACAATTATTAGTGAAAGCAAGGCATTTGAGGGTAAACTCAATGGCAGTGTAGTTAGAATTGGGCAACAAATTGACAAACAGGATGTTCTTGACACTGATCCAGCCGCTGACGTAGATGCCAGAGTTGTTGAAGTAGATATTCGTCTAAATCCAGAAGACAGCAAGACCGTGACTGATTTAACTAACTCCCAAGTCATCGTAAAAATAGTTATTAGTAATTAGTCAATCGCTTTGCTCCAATTAAAAATTATCAATTCAAAATTCAAAACTAACCTATAAATTAATTCGTGGGCTTGTATCCGGTGGAAACACTTACAAAGTATAAGGTTATTCATTTTTAATTTTTAATTTTTAATTTTTAATTTTTAATTAAAAAATAGTAATTAACCAGTAAATATTAATCATGAAAATACCTTTAGCATGGTTACAATTGACCCATGAAAAAATGCGTTTGCTGGTGGCACTGGCAGGAATTGCTTTTGCCGATATTTTAATGTTTATGCAAATGGGTTTTAGGGATGCCCTGTTTGCCAGTAATGTGACACTACATAATAGCTTACAGGGTGACATTTTTTTGATTAGTCCCCAGTCCCAATCAATACTCGCTCTGAAAAGTTTTCCTAGTCGCAGGTTGTATCAAAGTATTGCATTTGATGGGGTCAAATCGATCCGTGGGATATATATGGACTATGGCCTCTGGAAAAATCCTCAAACCCGTGAAACTCGCAATGTACTTGTGATTGGGTTTAATCCTACTGACAACGTCTTCAATTTATCTGGAGTAACCAGCAATCTGGATACGATAAAAATGCCCGATGTAGTTTTGTTCGATGACAGCTCCAGACCTGAATATGGTCCTATTGCTGAAGAGTTTAATCAGGGCAAGGAGATAACCACTGAAGTCAAAGAACGTCGCATTCGAGTAGGAGGCTTATTCACCCTAGGGGCTTCCTTTGCAGCAGATGGAAATGTGATCACCAGTGATTTAAACTTTTTACGCCTTTTCCCTGATCGCCATAAAGGACTAATTGATATCGGTTTGATTAAATTAGAACCAGGGTTAGATGTGGAGATAGTTGTAGAGAATATGAGGCGCGAACTTTCTAAGGATGTTAGAGTTTTATCCAAGGAAGAGTTTGTTAATTGGGAGAAAGCTTACTGGCAAAGCAGTACATCAATAGGCTTTATTTTTACCCTCGGTAGCGCTATGGGATTTATCGTGGGTACAGTGATTGTTTATCAAATTCTATATACTGATGTCGCGGATCATTTGCCTGAGTATGCTACCCTTAAAGCCATGGGTTATAAAACCAGGTATCTATTGATAGTTGTTTTTCAAGAAGCTCTGATTCTGGCAATTTTAGGTTATTTTCCTGGATATGGACTGGCACTAGGGTTGTATAGTTTAACGAAAAATGCTACCAGTTTACCCATAGCCATGAGTCTAGCTAGGGCAGTGACAGTTTTGATTCTGACGATTATTATGTGTTGTATTTCCGGTGCGATCGCGATCGGGAAACTCCAAGCAGCCGATCCCGCTGATATTTTTTAAACTATTGCTAAAACTATAATCAATAACCAATAACTAGCTAGGAAGGAAAACTGTCATGGTGGACGAAGCAGTTGTATCCATTAAGCATCTTAATCATTACTTTGGTAAAGGTTTTCTACGGAAACAGGTTTTGTTTGATATTGACCTAGACATCCACCAAGGAGAAATTGTGTTGATGACTGGTCCTTCTGGATCGGGTAAGACGACATTACTAACCCTAATCGGAGGATTGCGATCGCCTCAATCTGGTAGTCTTAAAATCCTAGGACAGCAACTGCTGGGAGCCAATAAACGTAATTTGATAGCGGTGCGGCGTCATATTGGCTATATTTTCCAGGCTCATAACTTACTCAAGAGTTTAACAGCTCGCCAAAATGTGCAAATGTCAGCAGAACTACACCCAGAACTTTCTGTTAAAGATGCTATTACTAAATCAGTAGCTATATTGGAAGAAGTGGGCTTAGGTAAGTGGGTGAATTACTACCCAGATAAACTTTCTGGAGGACAAAAACAACGAGTCGCGATCGCTCGTGCTTTAGTGGGTAATCCCAAGATACTCTTAGCCGATGAACCAACAGCAGCACTAGACAGTAAATCCGGTCGTGAAGTGGTGGATTTAATGCAGCAGTTAGCTAAAGAACAGGGCTGTACAATTTTACTCGTTACTCACGACAATCGAATTCTCGATATTGCTGACCGGATTGTTAATATGGAAGATGGGCGTCTGAATGGTATCAAAGCAGTTAGATGAACTACCACCTGCTTGCTACGCAGAGCAGGTGGTTTCCAGCTTCACAGGGGATTGCCTTAGCTTGGGTTTACTTCCTCGCTTTGGTCTTACATCCCCTCCACTAGCAGAATCCCCCGTCCCAGAGGATTGTAATATCCTGATACCTTCTGCTCTAATGTTCTTGGCTGCATTCTCATCTCTATCATGGTGAGCGCCACAGTTAGGACATTTCCAAGCCCTGATATCTAATGGCATTTCACTCACTTGATAAAGGCAACTATAACATGTTTTAGAGCTAGGAAACCATTTGTCAATTTCCACTAGTACCTTGCCTTCCTTTTCTAATTTGTAAGACAAGAAATTGACAAACATCCCCCATCCGGCATCCAATATTGCTTTAGCTAGATTGTGGTTCCGAAGCATACCCTTAGTATTGAGGTTTTCAACTACGATGACTTGGTTATCGTCAACAAGCTTTCTTGATAGCTTATGTAAGTAGTCTTGACGGGTATTGCTAATACGTTCGTGAACCCTAGCAACTATTCTTCTGGCTTTGTTTCTGGTGTTACTACCTTTTTGTTTTCTAGATAATTTATTTTGCTTTCTGGCTAAATTTTTCTCGGATTTGTACAAGTGTCTAGGGTTAGCAAACTTGGAGGTTTTATTCCCATCATTAACTATGGCAAAATCTTTAACCCCTAAATCTACACCTGCTACTTTTCCCTCATGATTAGGTTGAGGATTATCCCCTTCTAACTCAGTCAAAATAGATGCAAAATATTTCCCAGATGGTGTCATGGAAATAGTAACAGTTTTGATTTCTCCTTCAATTGGACGTTTGTCAAACTTGGTTTTGATTACACCAACTTTCCCAGGAAATTTCAAATTACCATTAACTAGTTTTACCTTTTGGGGATATTGAATAGATTGTTTACGCTTCTTTGACTTAAATCTAGGGAACCTAGCCCTACCTTGAAAGAAGTTTTTATAAGCCGTGACCAGATTTAAGGTAGCAGCTTGTAACACCTGAGAATAACAGGTTTTTAGCCATTCTGTTTCCTCGGCTTTTTTAAGCTTTGGAAGCAGGGCATTGAGACTAGATTGCCTTACACTTTTCCCTGTGGATTTGTAGGTTTCAATGCAATGGTTTAGAGCATAATTCCACCACCACCGAGCGCAACCAAAGTGTTGAGCTAATATTTCTTTTTGTTCATCGCTCGGATAGATCCTGACTTTGATTGCGTAGTGTCTCATCTTTTGATCACCTCCTTGTTATTATTATATACAATTTGTTATAACTATATTCCGGGCAAAAATAAAATCCTGGTGTTCGCTCTCATCCCCCACCTGCTAGCGCGAGGAAGGGGAATTCCCGCTCACTCTGTTAAACTGGACTAACTTTAGCACGATGCAGCAACTTATCACCAATGCGGTAGCCAGTGTAACGTACCCTAACCCGATCACCTGGTTGAGCACTGCCTGACATGAGTTGGTGTTGTTGTGGATCGTAAGGAATTTCTTGCCCCACAGATGCGATCGCTTCCACACCCCATTTTTCTAACAACTGTTCCACTGGCTTTACCAGGGGCAATAATCTCACTGCTGGTAACTGCTCATTCTGTTGTGCCGCATAAGCAGCAGTGGGCCATTGCACTAGCCAGGATTCTAGCACTTGTAAACTAGATTGCTGAAACTCCTGCATTAAAGTCTCGCGCTGCTGTTCCAACTGCTGTTCTAGACGCTGGTACTCCTGCTTGAATGTTGAGTCTTCCTGCTGTAACGTAGAAACAGAATCTGGCAAAAACATAACCAGTAACTGATTAAGCGACACCTGCAACGCTTCAGCAAGTTTTAGCAGCGTTTTTAGCTGCATCTGCGAGACCTGACCTTTCCGCAAACGCCTCAGTTGCAACTCGGAAACATCAGCCCTGAGACTGAGTTGCCTAAAACTAGGAATATCCACTTTTGCCATAAGTTGTCGCAACTGTTCACTGTAATTGGGATAGGAAGACTCGGTCATTTCCAGGCTGACGTATCAAGGATAAAAGATGACAGGAGAAGATTCCGGAAATCTGATCAACTCCGGTAGAGTAATTATCATATCCATGATTGTGATTATTGGTAAGTGCGATCAGCTAATGCGCTACGCGCACGCTTGGCCTTTGGCCACGCTACTTGAGGTGCGAACAGCTATCAGCCGTGGCCAAAGGCCAAAGGCTGACAGCTGACAGCTGACAGCTGACAGCTGACAGCCAACTGCTGAATGCTTACCAAATTAGATATTTGCTCAAAGTGCATTG
>NZ_JAAHGN010001420.1:0-1486 GCF_010672485.1 Moorena sp. SIO2C4
TCTTAATCTACAATAGAATGTAGTGCCCTCTAAATAGTCTGATATGTCTGAAGGAGTGCAAGACAAGTGCGAATCAGCAGGGAGAGACTGCAATATCCACCAGGTTTATTAAATTAGGGTAGACGGAGTTAAAGGATCTATGCTGAGAAGGTTGATATGGTTAAAGATCGGTTTCATTTTGTTGTTAGAACTGCTTTAGAAAAAGACAACTGGAAGATTACGGCAGACCCTTACGAAATTAGGATCGATGATGTCTATTTTGAGATTGATTTAGGAGCGGAGCAACTATTAGCAGCAGAACGAAAAAATCATAAAATTGCTGTTGAAGTCAAAAGTTTTATCAGCCCATCCAAGGTTTCCGACTTTCATATGGCATTGGGGCAATTCCTCAACTACCGAGATACACTGGCAAGGATGGAAGCCGATCGCCAGCTTTATTTGGCTGTGCGAGAGCCAATTTATGAGAGTTTTTTCCAGCGACGCTTCATCATGGCAGCAGTTGATCGTTATCAGATTAGATTAGTAATTTATGATGTGAAACAGGAGGTAATTGTTCAATGGCTGTAGAGCAATATCGCCAGTATATTCGAAATCTTCTTTCCGAACGTGCTCAACGGGCTTCACAGCAAACAATTGCACCAGAGTACGAGGTTCAGACTGTCTTTGATACAGAGCAGGATCACTACCAATTGCTCTATGTTGGTTGGCGTGGGAATAAACGTGATTTTGGCTGTATTTTACATGTTGATATCAAGGGTGGAAAAATTTGGATTCAGCATGACGGCACAGAAGAAGGACTTGCCAACCGATTAGTGGAAATGGGAGTTCCAAAACAGGATATTATTTTAGCTTTTCATGAACCTGAAGTACGCCAGTATACTGGTTTTGGTATAGGTGAAGGGATTGTTAATTAATCTAAAGACTTCTTGCAGAAGTCGGGAACAGGGAATAGGGAACAGGGAACAGGGAAAAGTGGACAAGAATTGACCCAAACACGATCAGGCGTAGATGTAGGGTGGGCAGTGCTGATCAAACCAATGGTCAGCTTTGAAATTGCTCTGATGCACTGCCCACCTGACTAACGATTAATTTTATTAAAAAGCTAAACTCTTTATTGTCCGTGAGCAGTGCTGATAAAATCTATTAAAACCTATTATTATTCGTTTTATAAAATGCCCACCTACGATTAATAGTATTACTAGTTTATAGTTAATTTTAGGTTGGTGGGCAGTGCTGATCAAATCTATTAAACCCTAATATTATCCGTCTTAGGCACTGCCCACCCTACGATGAATTTATGATTAATTTATTCTCTTAGATTGTCGCGCGGGCAGGATGCCAGTTTCATGCTTATTGTCGAGCGGGCAGGATGCCCACTCTACTTCTATGGATTTGAAGACTGAGGCAACAGGATCTCTTGTGCTTGTTTTATGAGCGACTGCATCAAGAAAGAATCAAATCTTATTACTACTCCCTGTTCCCTGTT
>NZ_JAAHGN010001421.1:0-1484 GCF_010672485.1 Moorena sp. SIO2C4
AAGTAGCGTGCGCGTAGCGCATATGCTTACCTTAAATTATACCAAAAGAAGTTTACAAAAGAGGTTTATTTTAAGCTGACGGCTGACAGCTGACAGCTGTTCGCATAGCGTGAGCTAAAAGCTCACGACTGAATACTTACATAAAAATCTCCCCAATCTCCCCATCTCCCCATCTCCCCATCTCCCCATCTCCCCATCTCCCCACACCTCCCACACTCCCCTCTCTCCACCTACTCTTTACTCTAATGCCTTTACCACTTGAGTCATTCCATCAAGTAATTTTTTATTTTTTTCGCTCCTAGCGCCATAGAGACGGGCAGAAAAGACTGTGATTAATTCCATCATGTCTTGGGTTAATTCGTCTTCAAAGCTGACTCCCTCTGGGGATTTATTAATGATAACGACTTCTGTGCCAAACTCTTCACAAATGGTAAAGATTAATTCTGAGCCAAATCTCAGCAATCTATCCTTGTGAGTAATCACCAACCGTTCAACATCCCCTGTCATAATTTTTTTGAGTAATTTGTTTAATCCTTTTTTGTGATAATTTAAACCACCCCCGAAATCAGAAATAGTCTCGTATTGCCAACCATTAGCAGTGCTAAAATTTTCTAATAATTGAATTTGAATCCTCAGGTCTTTTTCTCGCTCATCACTGGAAACTCTGGCATAGTTGATGGTCAATCTGTCCGTCAATGGCTGAGAATTTCTTGGTGTTATATGTTTGATATCTTTAAGGTAGAATCGTCGTTGTCCAGTAGGTGAACGTTGATATCTGATTTTTCCCCCATCAGCCCACCGTCTTAGGGTTTTGGTAGAGACTCCTAGCTGTTTAGCTGCCTCCCCAATGCTTAATGTCATCTCAGAATGACTTTCCATATCAATGCTAGATCTCATGACTCCGCTCTCTATTATTCCTCATTTCGTAAGTAATGTCCAAGGGTGTCTATTTTTTATAGAGAGGCAAGCTAGCAATAGGCAATAGGCAAGAGGCAAGCTAGCAATAGGCAACCTACCAAGAGGCAAGAGGCAAGCTAGCAATAGGCAAGAGTAGCAAATTAATTATTTATTATATAATATAATTCCAGGATAATTATAGCAGTCGCCAGGGCAGTTAGGACATCGACATTAGTCTCACACCCTTTGTAAGCGATGCAGAGGTGCGACCCGTGGCGAATTTAATTCGCCAAGGTCAAGCGCACCTAAGCGGTCTTGGGGGTTTCCCCCACTCGCGCTTTGCATCAAGAAGCGCAAGAGTTTGACTTCTGACTTCTGACTTCTGACTTCTGACTTCTGACTTCTGACTTCTGACTTCTGCTATACCTTTAATCAAAATTCCCCCCCTATTACCACACTTCCCACACTTCCCACACTTCCCACACTTCCCACACTTCCCGCGCCCCCGCCCCACACTTCCCACACTCCCCCCTCTGACCACCCTAATCCCTTGGCTTTAACAGAAACTGATCGAATTTAATCACCTC
>NZ_JAAHGN010001422.1:0-1483 GCF_010672485.1 Moorena sp. SIO2C4
TCTTCTGGTTCCTCAATATAAACAGTTTGTCCAGGGGAACGAGCTTCAACTAAAAAAGGTAATGCTGAAAGTATAATCGTCAGGGGAAATGTTTCTTGCTGACCGGAAGAAGAGTTGGCAATACTAATCCGTCTTCCATCTGCCATCTTCACAAAATCTTCGCCTTTTTCCTGTATATGTTCCCCACATAAAATTTCCTTGATAAGCCTGTCGATTTCATCGTTTATCTTTTTTTCTTGTCTATTTTCATTTTCTTTCATGATTCTCACATTCAAACGTTTTATACGTTCGTAAGTGGAACCAAACTCGATCATAAAGGGCTCGATAACACTCTTATTAGAAATCAAAGAAAATATACTACTTTGGATATTAGCAAAAAAGGAGCGACCAGCAGGAATAAAAAGCTGGGTATAAGCTGCCTCATCGCATAATGAAATCCTCAAAAATTCTGTTAATTGTTCTCTTGGAAATGACTGTTTTATTATAGTTTCATTACTTTCTAGATTTTCTTTTAATATTTCTAAACTTTCTGGATTTTCTTTTACTTTTTCTAATAAGATTTCAATCACATTTAATGCAGGAATTATATCATCAGTTTTTTTGTTATTTTCTTCTGTAAACTGATTTTTAATTTCTATCAGGCTATTGATAAAATCTCGTTGTCTATCGAATTTATTTAGTTTATCTGTTAATAGCTCTTCTTTCAAATTTTTAAAAAATTCTGAATAATTAATATTGATTCTGCTTTTATTATCTTGATTTCTGCTAATTTCAATAAAAACATTAGATATTTCATACTTAATATAGAAATCATGCTCTCCCCATGAATCTGGGGGAAAGTACTCTTGAAAAGTTTGAGAGTAGCTTGAGCTTGAATCTAGGTCAGGTTTAGTTTGTTCATTTTCTACTGTAGCTAAAATTTTCCAAACAAAGTTTTTAAAGTAAAAAAGAAGTTTAGCACATACACTTTTGCCACTAGCTTGAGGTCCAATCACGATATTGATTCGTTTAACCTCAATCTCTAGTTCCTCGATACCAGCAAAATTTTTAACTGTAAGTTTTTCAGCCATGACCAGAGATTAGAGTAAGCTGAGGTCTAGTGCATGGCTGTTGCTAGCCCTTACACTAAACTAGTCTTTAGTTATTTAGTTATAGTTTAGCATGTATAGATGCTATTACCATGTTTAACATGCTGATAGCTAATAGCTGATTGCTAATAGCTGATTGCTGAACGCGCACGCGTGCGCGTAGCGCTTAAGCTGATAGCTGAACGCGTAGCGTGCGCGTAGCGCTTAAGCTGATTGCTTACCCTCGATTCAATCTCAATAATTCTTTCAGCAAAGTCAATAACTTAGCAGGGCGACCTGCTATCGCTGGCTCCGTTAGAATACCTTGGGTTGGGCTAAACAAAAATGCCAGGAAAAATAAGCTAAAGATTACCATTACAATTGCTGGACCTGATGGCCAATTAAAATAATAGCTT
>NZ_JAAHGN010001423.1:0-1481 GCF_010672485.1 Moorena sp. SIO2C4
TCGATCGCTTAACCATCTATCAGTACGCCGACGTCCGATCTCACCGGTCAGTGTGGGAGACCAGTTAACCATTGAACTAGAAATCGAAAACCCCACCCTCGGACCTCAAAGCCTATTACAAATTCAGGATATGCTCCCACCAGAACTCGGAGCAATGACCAAAACACCAGTAGCTAGCATTCCAGCCCAAAGTGTCCATCGCTGGGTTTATTACCATCCCACCGCCAAACGAGGAGTCTATCGGTGGCACCAGGTACAATTGAGAACTGCCACACCCTTGGGATTATTTTGGTGCCGTCGCCGTCGATATGTTAGCGCTAGGGCAGTAGTTTATCCCACTGTACTTCCCCTTACTCGCTGTCCCCTAGTGGATGAAATTGGTAAAGAGGACAGTATGCAAGTCCAAAGCGATCGCAAATCTCAATCACTTAGCCAAGACCTTACCAAAGCACTACGACCTTACCGAGTTGGTGACCCTACCCGTCTGATTCACTGGCGCACCAGTGCTCGTTACGGTGAATTACTGGTACGGGAGTTAGAAGTATTGACTGGTTCTCAAGAAATTATCATCTGCCTCGATAGCTCCAGTCAATGGCATCCGGAAGACTTTGAACAAGCCGTTATTGCTGCTGCTTCTATTTACTCCTATGCTTGTCGGACTCAGCCAAATGTCAAATTATGGACACCGAGAACAGGGTTATTGCACGGTAACTCAGTAGTGTTAGAAGCCCTTGCTGCCACCCAAGCCGGAGTTGATGGGAAAGCTGAAGAGCAACCCTATTTACCTCCTTATCTACCCTTGATCTGGCTGACTCAAAATCCTGTTAGTCTTAACTCCCTACCCCCTGGAAGTCGTTGCTTACTTTGGCCAAAAGATGTATCCGTGGTAAACCCAGTCCCACAACTCAAACGCAATAGTGTGGGAATTGTAATTAATACGACTGAGCCCCTAAAACCCCAGTTACAGCAACCGATCCCATAGCCAATAAGCTGTGGAACGCAACGAATTATGAACGTATTAATGGTCGTGTTGTTTGCAGTCTGGTCTTCTGATTTAGGGTAAACGATAGGGTTTTGGTATTTATTAGCACCAATTCAACCGATCGAACAATTATCCTAAACATATGTATCGCTATCCCAACGATCAACAAATATCCGATTTACCTGTAAGACAGTACGATACAATTCTAAGAACTCTTTCACAACTCAATTTTACTAAATGACTACATCACCAATAGCTAATCAAGCCAGTGATAGTAAACTGGAGGCGATGCAAAACTTTGCTCAGACTTATGCTCAGCGCACTGACACTTACTTCTGTGTTGACCCAAGCGTAACTGCTGTGGTGATTGAGGGACTTGCCAAACACAAAGAAGAACTCGGTGCTCCCTTATGCCCTTGCCGCCATTATGAAGACAAAGAAGCAGAGGTGAAAGCTACCTTCTGGAATTGCCCTTGCGTTCCCGCATGGGCACACAAGG
>NZ_JAAHGN010001424.1:0-1477 GCF_010672485.1 Moorena sp. SIO2C4
GGGGTCTATCCATCCCCATCCCTATGCAGGGGTGGGGATGGATAGACCCCTGGCCGTAGGCCACGCTACGCGAACAAATATTTAGCGATGACTTGACGACTTATCGCCAAATATATATCCCTCTTTTGTCACTCTCCGAGAAGTAAAATAAGAGAATAAACAGATTGGGTAGCTCAAAGGTAGATAGGGCAATGGATGTAGAGTTACAGATTCTCAAACATAGTGCCAGAGATGCACAACCAACAGTTTCGGTTATTGATCAATATTGTGAGGCTTATAAAGACCTGTTTCCAGAAGTAAGAAGTTATGAATGTTTCAAATATTTACATTTAGGAATAATCTCACCGATAAAGAGAAAGTCGCTATAGGTGCGCTTGACCTAGGCGAATTAAATTCGCCACGGGTCGCACCTCCAGAAATAGCTAAGTTAGTAGGCATAAAATCTGCTCAGTCACTCCATCATTTTCTAGCCAATTCTCCTTGGTCAGCGACTGAATTAACATCCCGAAGATTAAGTCGGACGCTCAAAGCATTAAACTCCCAAATAATCACGGTAATAATTGATGAGACAGGGGATAGAAAAAAAGGAAATAAAACTGACTATGTAGCCAGACAATATTTAGGCAGTGTAGGAAAAGTAGATAATGGAATCGTGTCAGTAAATGCTTATGGAGTCTATAAAAATATTACTTTTCCTTTACTAGTTAAAGTCTTTAAACCACAAGGAAAACTGAAAGAAGGAGATACATACAAAACGAAGATTGAACTAGCCTCGGAAATAATTACTGAATTAGTCAATTATGGATTTCGGATTGACTTAGTATTAGCTGATAGCTTGTATGGTGAAAGTAGTTCATTTATCAGTACATTAGACAAATACAAATTACCTTGGATATTAGCAATTAAAAGCAATCATGGGGTCTGGATGCCAGTTGCTCAGAGAGTAAGAGCTAATAAGTGGTGTAAGTTTGAGCGAATATTTAGCAATCAAAAATCAGAAACTAGATATATCCGAGAAATTATTTTTGGCAAGAGAAGTTACAGAACTTATTGGGAAATGACTACAGATCCTGAAACCATGCCAGAGAACTCTACATCTTTTGTCATGACTAATATTCAGGATAAAAGGAGTAAAATTAAGAAGATTCTAGGCAATCTTTACGGGAGGCGAACATGGGTTGAATATGGTTTTCGGCAGTGTAAACAAGAACTGGGTTGGACAGATTATCGTTTTACGGATTTTCAGGAGATTAATAAATGGTGGGAACTAATTATGAGTGCTTATCTAATGATTAGTTTAAATACCCAGGAAATGTCTACTTTAAATTCATCTGAACTAGCTGATTCTGAAATGCCGAATCCGACTGTTGATTTCTCAACACATCCACAAGCGATGCAGCGCGGTCTTGGGGAGGCAGCGCGGTCTTGGGGAGGCAGCGCGGTCTTGGGGAGGCAGCGCGGTCTTGGGGAGGCAGCA
>NZ_JAAHGN010001425.1:0-1472 GCF_010672485.1 Moorena sp. SIO2C4
ACAACTGGATATATCCAGTCAGGTCAAATTCCTGGGATATGTTCCTCAGCACCAGTTACCGACCATGATTAGAAATGCGATCGCATTTGTATTCCCCAGTCTTTGGGAAGGCTTCGGTATCCCTGTATTAGAGGCAATGGCTTGCGGTACTCCTGTAATTACAGCCAATCTCTCCTCCTTACCGGAAGTAGCTGGAGATGCCGCTATATTAATCAATCCTTACAACCCTGAGGAAATCACAGCAGCTATGGCAGCAGTAGCAACCGATTCTCAAATGCGATCGCATCTTCGTATGGCAGGTCTTGCTAGAGCCAGTGAATTTAGTTGGCAAAAAACTGGGCAAGCTACGGTAGACATTCTAAGTCATATAGCAAAGGGAATAGGGAACAGGGAATAGGGAACAGGTTATCAGGTTGAAGGTTATCAGGTTGAAGGTTATCAGGTTGAAGGTTATCTGGTTGAAGGTTATCAGGTTGAAGGTTATCAGGTTGAAGGTTATCTGGTTGAAGGTTATCTGGTTGAAGGTTATCAGGTTGAAGGTTATCAGGTTATCAGGTTATCAGGTTGAAGGTTACAGGTTACAGGTTAGCTGGTTACAGGTTAGCTGGTTATTAAACCTTCAACCTTGTCAACATTCAACCTTCAACCTCTTCAACATTCAACCTTCAACCTGATTAACATTCAACCTCTTCAACATTCAACCTGATCAACCTCAACCTTCAACCTTCAACCTGATCAACCTTAAACCTTCCACCTTTACCCTTCAAGCTTCATGGTTGCTTCACAAAAAACCTCTGAGATATAAAGCTTTTGTAAAATTCCTTGGATTCTTGTCCTAATTACAGCAAAAATCTCACTAATGTAGTGAAGCCCAATCAAGACTGAAGCCCAATCAAAGTAACCAGTGTGAGATGAACAGATTTTCTATGTACACGATCTCAACAGAAAGCCCAACCCAATCAAATCTACGCCGATTGGAACTATTGCTGGAGTATTGCCAACTGGCAGCGCGTCCAACTTTGTCTGTGTCAGACAGCAACCGTATGGCTGAGATCCTCGAACTAGCTGAAGCTGACCAAATCCTTAACCTGTTGATAGATAAAGCTGATCTAGTTATAGCTAAACAATTTAGCTGGCTGAGTGACAATGATATTGATACCTATAAAAACCAAATCGCTAAGTTAGAAGAGTATTTAGAAATCTTTGTTTCCCAGAAATCACCTAAGACCAGTGAAACTCTACGTCATAAATTTGCTTGTTTCACTGGAAATCTTTAAGAATAATCTAAGCTATCAGCGTGTCGCGTATCAGCTATCAGCGATTAGCGCTACGCGCACGCTACTTGAGGTGCTATCAGCTATCAGCTTATGGGCTACAGATGGTGCTACTTGAGGTGCTTTTTAATAAAATAAGCTGACGGCTAACGGCTAACGGCTGACAGCTGACGGCTGAACGCGCACCCGTGAGCTTTT
>NZ_JAAHGN010001426.1:0-1472 GCF_010672485.1 Moorena sp. SIO2C4
TATATGGCATTTGTAGCCAATTTGAGAAGGTAACACCTTCCATCACTGGGAAAGGATGAGTCTTCCGTTGGGTAGCGCGCCGCTACACCGATTGCTGCACCGTACGCGCTATGTGAACTTTTGTCAGTCAACCAGGTCTAGCCCCACCATTAGTTGTGCCAGTTGCGTAAGTCCTATATTAAATTCGCTCAAGGTGCGCGCCTCCAAGGGCGAGTAAATCGCCCTTGGGTCGCACCTTCGGGTCGCACCGCCAGGAACGGGCAAGATGCCCATTCCACCTCACTCTTAAAATCATTCCATTATTAAGCAATGCCATCTAATTGGCACAACTGATCCCCAATCCGGGTGCAATACTCCGGTTTAATTCAGTCCCCAGAGGCTTGTAAAGACCTAGCATGCTAGGTCTTTACATTTGTGTAGCCGCAACAATCACCTCGTCAGGGCAAAGAGGAAATACCAGGCAGAGGTAGTATATAGCGCTACGGGCAAGGCCAGAGGAATCCCCCCTACCTTAATACTATCCATTAGGCAAAAGTAGTCGAAACAGTGATAGAGACGTTTGATGTAGGCAAGGATGGGGAGAGGAGTGGTGAGCGTAATTATTAACTGGAGTATAGACTAACAGGGGTTTCCCAAGACTGTGATCGCTAATCTTGAAGTGCGATCGCTAATCTTGAAGTGCGATCGCTAATCTTGAAGTGCGATCGCGCTTAATTCGGTGCAGCAAAGCTGGAGTGGACAGTGAGGCGGAGGTTGTGAGAGTATGAAAGGAAAAAGCCAATCAGGGGATGAAGAGGAACAAATGAAGGATTGGATAAGCCAGGAGATAAATCCGAAATTTTTCAGGACATACGCCACGCAAAAAGATTGAGAAAGACACTTCTGGTCTTAAGTGAGCATCCAGGAGAAACAGTACCAAAAGCGAGTGGAAATGCCAGCGAGAGTCAAAGTATCTACAGATTTTGGTCAAATAAGACAGTGAAAGGGACCGACTTATTGGCTTCACACAGGGAAGGCGTAGTGAGGAGGTGTGTCGGTCGCCGTGAGTAGTGCTGGCAATACAGGACACGACCGACTTGGAGTATAGGACACATCAAGCCACGAAGGGTTTGGGATATATCAATCAGACCAAGCAACTTCGAATCAAAGTTCATAGCT
The DNA here is from genome assembly GCF_010672485.1 of Moorena sp. SIO2C4. Classification (NCBI taxonomy): domain Bacteria; kingdom Bacillati; phylum Cyanobacteriota; class Cyanophyceae; order Coleofasciculales; family Coleofasciculaceae; genus Moorena; species Moorena sp. SIO2C4. Next base: position 1,159 of record NZ_JAAHGN010001426.1, read on the forward strand.
GTATAGCGGTGAGTGCGCGATTGAGAGCCATTGGGACTGCTACATCAGCAGAGTTGGACAAGAAAGCACAGGAGTGGAAAGAAAAAAGAACGCAAGAAAAAAGCGATTCAAGAAAAAGAAAGCTATCGATGGTTAGAGACTCTTACAGGAGCCGAGGAAGGACTAGCCGAAAAAGCGAAGCTCATACATGTTGCTGATCGCGAGGCCGATATCTTTGAGTTGTTCGCCCAAAAGCGCTCTGCCAAAGCGCGAATTACTGATTCTTCGAGAGCAGTATAACCCCAGGGTGAAAGAGGAGATGGGATATCTTTTGA
>NZ_JAAHGN010001427.1:0-1468 GCF_010672485.1 Moorena sp. SIO2C4
CCAAGAGTTTACCAATGCGATCGCACTACTCGAACAAATCCATCCAGAAACCCGCACCGGTGCTAAAGTCCAACCAAAGCTGAAGGAATATCAGCAAAAGCAACAGATTCGAGCAGAGTACTTGTTACAAGAAGCCTATGAACAAGGAGGACAGGGTAACTTTATTAAAGCGCTAGTGTATTTGTCTCAAATCCCTAAAGAAACCCCCACCTACCAGAAAGCGAGAATCAAGATAGCTGAGTATTCCCGTAAGCAGCATTTAAAGGAAGAAGTGGAACGACAAGCTGCATTAGCTAGAGCAGTGTTAGAAAAACAAAGGCAATCAGGGGTTAACCAAAAACCGTTGCTCAACGTCAACGTTGAATCAAGCCGTTCCCCACTCAAGCATGGGTTACAGTGGCAAGAAGTCAACCATTAGGATATTATTGCTGACTACTGACTGTTGACTACCGACTGGCTTATATTTACTGGACTGATTATTGTTAACTATTTATTGTTGACTGTAACCTGTACTCAAAACTCCCGACACAACAGTGATTTCAAAAAAATTTGCGAAAGTACTTGCCAGACTTTGTACTTTATGATTATAATCAGTAGATGTGAAGAGCAATTGTTTGGCAATCCTCAGTAGCTCAGCGGTAGAGCGGTCGGCTGTTAACCGATTGGTCGCAAGTTCGAATCTTGCCTGGGGAGTTTAAATTTTCAATATAACACCTCCTGATAGCCTGGAAGTTATTCAAGGTCTAGAGAGTTAGCGTATCAGACTTCCCCTGAAATGCCTTGCCAGTGGATACAAGATTTTTCACTAAGGGGTGGTTCATTGTTGCTCAACCGGACGATAAGCGCGTTTGGGCATGGTAGATTATTGGGACAATCAAGTTTTATACAGGAAATAGCTTCGACCTGATCCCTGAAATTGACATAATCGTGATTTACTGGCCACTAGCCCAGAAATCACGATTAGTGATTGGTGATATCAGATGGTGATCCTTAAAGATTGAAAACTGCGCTCACCTATGCCAAGTAGGTCTGTGAACAAAAAATTCGACAAAACAAGCTAAGCAATGGGATTCCAAAGAAAATCATAAATGGAGGGCTATCTGTGCAGGGGCAGTTTCCTTTGACTACGGTAGGGGCACTTGCCTTAACTACAAGTGGACGAATTTTGATTGTGAAAACCACTAAATGGCGGGGTCAATGGGGTGTACCAGGAGGTAAAGTAGAATGGGGTGAAACCCTCGAAGAGGCACTGCTCAGAGAGTTTCGGGAAGAAGTTGGTCTAGATTTAACTCAGGTACGCTTTGGGTTGCTACAGGAAGCAGTGTTGGACTCACAGTTTGTGCGAGAAGCCCATTTCATCATGGTTAATTACTATGCCTTTTCTGCCAGAGAAACCATCACTCCCAACGAAGAAATTGAGCAATGGGTATGGGTGACTCCCCAAAAAGCTCTGGAGTATCCTCTCAAT
>NZ_JAAHGN010001428.1:0-1467 GCF_010672485.1 Moorena sp. SIO2C4
TTGCCACTCCTCAAGCTTCCCAAATTTCTTCCATAACCATGACAAAACCAGGCAGCACCGAATCATCCCCCTTCACCGTAGCGGGATTTTCCAATTGCTCCACATCAGCACCAGGACGGTAAATATACACTCGACGACTATTTGGCTCAATCAACCACCCCAACCTCGCACCATTGTCCATGTACTCCTCCATCTTCTCCTTGAGATCTTTTACCCTATCACTGGGGGAACGCAACTCAATCACAAAATCTGGGCACAGAGGAATAAATTTTTTTCTTTCTTCTTTACTCAGGGATTCCCAGCGCTCCAGCTTGAGCCAAGATGCATCAGGAGAACGATCTGCCCCATTGGGCAGCCTTATTGCCACAAGAAGACTCAAAAACCTTCCCTAGCTTTGTTTGGCGGTTCCATAACCGTAGCTGAAAATTAATGTCGGAATTTCTGTCAGATGTTTCACCTCCTGTTGGGGGCATAACAATTATTTTTCCGTCTAATGTACGTTCAATACGTAAATCTCGATTAACCTGACAAAACTCAAAAAATTGGTCATCATCCATATCCAATGCTGGAGGCATCCTCAGCACAATGGGATTAGTTTCAACAGGTGTGGTGGCTACTGTCATGATTTAGCTACTTCCCGCATAAAAGAGTTTCTTCGTAAGCATTCAGCTCTCAGCTATCAGCTATCAGCCAAAAGCTTGTGGCGACGCTACGTAAACAATTTATACCCATAGCGCACGCTACACCAAACAGCTAGCTTTTGAACAAAATAAGCACCTCAAGCAGCGTGAGTCTAAAGCTGACGGCTGACGGCTGACGGCTGAATGCTTACGTTTATTCTATTCTAAAGTTTTGGTTAAGCGATCGCTGGCAAGAGCTTCTCTAAGGGAAGAGAACATTAACTATAGTTAGTGTATTTTTCAACAAAAAAATGTAGGGGTTGGTTCATACTCCCCCTACATTACTACATTAATAAACCCTACTAATTTGTTAAGCACTAGTAGGGTGGGCAAAGTAATCGAGTCTAAAAGAATCAACAAAATAGAATTGTTTTTGCCCACCCTACAAGCTCAAAAAAATAGAACTGTTTTTGCCCACCCTACTAGTTTTTGCTACTAGCTAGTCAACAGTAAAATATCAATCCTTAACGAGGACTAATGGGTGGAGCGAAAGAAACTATTGGAGCATTTTCTAGTGCTACTGGTGGTTCGTTGACCAAGGTTGGTACAGAGTTGCGGAGTCGTGCGGTTAGCTGGACTGTGGTAGCGTCATAGATCTGAGTCACAATTTTCGGATACAAACCAATCCCGATAATTGGTACTAATAGACAGGCAATAATAAACACTTCCCGAGGTTCCGCATCAATCAAGGCTTCGTGGGCGACTAATTCCTTGTTTTCCGGACCGTATAAAATCTCGCGCAGCATCGAGAGCAGGTAAATTGGTGTTAAGATAACCCCGACAGCTA
>NZ_JAAHGN010001429.1:0-1460 GCF_010672485.1 Moorena sp. SIO2C4
TAGGATACAGTAAGCAATAACTCGGCACAGGATTTAGTTTGGCGGTCCCAGGAGGAAGAGGAATCAGACAGTAGTTTGGTACAAACCAAGCTCTCGGATTCTAACCCCAATCATGATATCTCTTTAGTTCAAACTAAATCGGTTGTTGTCAAAGCAAGTCAGCCCTTACTGACAACAACTACAACCCCAAATAGAAATATCAATTTAGATACCGAGACAGGAAAAACTAGCTCGACACCGGATTTAGTTTGGCGCAAAACTGATAACGAATCTGTAGCCAAAGTATCGAAACTCCAACAGTTAAGCGATGGGGTGATTGCTCGTCAAGCTAATCTAACTGGAGCTAATTCCATTCCCATGACAGCACCAGTTACTTCAACCACAGCCACGTCAAATCTAGCAACCACTCCAGCTGACGGGGTAGATATAGATATCGAGGCAATAGCCGAACAAGTTAGTCGTATTCTAACTCGTCAGCTAACGATGGAACAAGAACGTCGGGGGATAGAAAAATGGCATTAGCTAAACTAACTATTATTCCTTTGAAGTGGGAAAAAACTCAAGACACTAAGTACCGTGCTGTAGAGTCGGAAGACAGAGCCAATTATCCAGAGATTACGGTTTTGTTTAACCCCGAATCCTACGCTATCAAAAAAGGAGTTAGTTGGAGTGGTTCAAGTCAAAAAGAATATAATGCCCCCATCTTAGATTTTGGTGGCGGGGGAAGTCGGGAATTAACTCTGGAATTGTTATTTGATGTTTCCGAAGGGGTTAGAAATTCACGACTTCAAAATCAAAATCAAAATCAAAATCAAAATCGTTTAATAGACAGTACCGCCATCGAGGATGTACGGGAGGAAACCAATAAACTTGTTGCCCTTACCCGCATTCGACGTGTTGGAGGTAAAGAACAACCACCACCAGCTTGTAAGGTTTACTGGGGTGAAGCACCAACTAATTCTGACTTCCCTTTTGTGGGGGTGATTACTAATCTTACCCAAACCTTCACCCTGTTCAAAAGTAATGGTAAACCGATACGAGCAAAAGTCAACATCACTTTTTCGGAATATCTCAATCCAGAAGATGATAAACGGCGTACCGATCCAGAATTAACTACTCGTATTGTCAAAAGCGGTGAAACCCTCAGCAGCATTGCGGCGGATGTCTATGGTAATCCTAAGCTGTGGCGACTCATTGCTGAAGAAAATCAATTGGATAATCCCCGTCAGCTTGACATTGGTAAAACCTTAACTATTCCCAAATTGCTTTGATAGTTATGATTGATTGCTGTAGCAAGCCCAAGGGTTATGCGTTACTATTGCCTATTGCTAGCATGCCTATTGCCTCTTGCCTGTTCCCTGTTCCCAGATCCGCTGTTCCCTACTCCCTACTCCCTACTCCCTACTCCCTTTTAACTTTTAAAAATGCCATTTACCCAACCCCAATCCTCAATATTTACA
>NZ_JAAHGN010000143.1:0-10590 GCF_010672485.1 Moorena sp. SIO2C4
TTAGTGATTAACTAGTCAGCTCAGGTTGGGAGGAAGCGATCGCTTGGATTTAGCTAGTGCTTTAGCTAGTGATTAACTAGTCAGCTCAGGTTGGGTAATGAGAGCATCAAGCACTACTTGACTACAACAAAACCTTAGTCGTTTACGGAAAAGTCATCACTAGTTCAGTCAGTTTCTGGATTGACCACTCCTCAGGTTTTGGTCATCCTGAATCATCTTGATGGTTGAAAGTATTGAACGCTATATATAGTAAGCATTTCAGCGTTATGTAATCCTACGGAAACTACAGGAGTGCTGGGGGTCACAACTAGTCAGCTTAGAGTAGTCACACACTCACCGAACCAGGGCTAGACTCACGAGTCTACATTTAGGGTGGACAAGGACAAAGGACAGCGGACCACTCCAAGGTTTGTAGATCACATTCACACACATTTCCTCTGTTGCTTGTTTAATGGCAATTCTGTGAATCTATTTTTGGGGGCAATACCATGCAAGTTAAAACGGTTACTAATAATCAAAATTCCGCCACTAACAATCAGGCTCCGGAAATTACTCTAGATAATCAAAACCAAAACTTGACCCAGGTCTTAGTGGAGGAACTCCAGTCGGAAATTGGAACTAAATCCAGGAGTATTCAAGCGGTTGCCCACCGGATCACCTTGGAGGTAGAACGGATTTGTACTAAGAGCGATCGCATCCAGAATTCCGGTGAAATTGATACTTGGAAGTTGAATCTAGCACGTCATCGACTGCACAAATGTCTGTCATACTACAAACTAGGTTCTCGGCAGGGTCGTGTGGAACTCCATAGTAACCTGAGTACCATGGTTTATCGCCATGTGGCACCGTCCCAATCTCAGTTAAACTTTTCTGCTCGATACAATTTGATTGAGGACTTTTTACAGGACTTTTACGCTGAGTGCCTCAAAGCCTTCCGCCGGGAAAATCCTGTCGATTCTGACTACACTCCCCGTACCCAGCTAGAACTAGCAGAGTACATGGGCTTTAGTGAGCAATATGCTAAGCGACGCATTACCCTACGTGGTCGCGGTAGCCAGCAGTTGATTGTACTCAGAGCACAAAGCTTTTCCCGACGTCAGCCTAATGAAACCCCTGTGGATATTGAACAGGCTGTGGAGTATGGTAGGGATGAAGAAGCCCAAGAGCACAACCGTTCAGCTACTGCACAACAGGTACGTTCAAACCTGATTGAGAAAACCATTGACCCCAGCGATGCTGTTTTACGCGATCGCATTATCTCTGAGTTGATCAAATACCTAGAGTCTAACGGTCATAATGACTGTGCTGATTATCTAGTGCTAAAGCTACAAGACCTGGCTGCACCAGAGATTGACGAAATCATGGGTCTGACACCCCGTCAGCGGGATTATCTACAACAGCGCTTTAAATACCATGTAGAAAAGTTCTCTCGTTCAGCTCAGTGGAAACTGGTACACCAATGGCTAGGAGCAGACCTGGATCAAAAACTAGGGATGTCATCGAAGCAGTGGGATATCTTTGTGGCCCAACTCGATAGCCAACAGCTAGCGTTACTGCCCCTGAAACAGGCGCAAAAGAGTGATAAAGAAATTGCCAAAGCTCTCAAGTGTACCCAAAAACAAGTGCAAAAGCGCTGGACTAAGGTTTTGGAACTAGCTTGGAAGACTCGTAACTCAGAAATTGGCCATGGTAATTAGACTTAAATCTCCTTCTGCAACCAAGTAAGGAGGAGAGTTAGGTAAAGCTTAAGTAGTTAAGCCAACACCGACAAAGTATTAAGTTTGCTATGGTTATGTTAACAATTGAAAACTCGTACCGCGTATTTCTATTTATTTTTATTCTAGGTTTTAGGCTAATGGAGTTCGGGATTAGGTACACCAGGGGCAGTTGAGAGCTTTCGTGCTCAAGTCGGGGCGCTTCATACGCTTGTCAGAAGCATAGAGCGATTTAACCTAGAGCGATTTAACCTAGAGCGATTTAACCTAGAGCGATTCAACCATTGGCCTAGACCCTTAAAAGTATTTCGCGGCTGCAGATCCAATCTGGTCAATCAACCTATAGTCATTACAGTAAGTATCTATGGTAGTCAATATTGCTCAAGGGTCTGCTTCACCTAAGATAGCAGCAAAAAATCAACAAGCTCTCCGGCAAGTGTGGGAAACGATTGAGCCTGATAGCTGTCCCTATCGCTACAATTTTCATATGCACACCATTTACTCTGATGGTCGGCTCAAACCGGAAGAGTTGATTAAGCAGGCAATTACCATTGGTCTTAAGGGACTTGCCATAACCGATCACCACTCCGTTGCTGGTTATCAAGTTGCTCAAGCTTGCATAGAAAAATGGCAGCAGGAGTCATCTTTCTGTGATTCATTACCCCACTTCTGGACTGGTGTCGAAATTACCGCCAAACTCCTTAATGATGACGTTCATATCCTTGGCTATGCTTTTGAGCCAGAACATCCTAGTTTAAAGCGCTATTTCACTGGAACCGCACCGACCGGTAATGATGCTAAGGCTGGTGCAGTGATTGATGCTATCCATCAGGCCGGTGGTTTAGCAGTGTTGGCTCATCCAGCCCGTTACCGCAAGTCAGCAGATGAGTTAATTACTGCTATAGCCCACTTAGGCATTGATGGTGTTGAAACTTACTATGCCTACACTAATCCTGAACCCTGGCAACCTAGTCCAAAACAAACTAAGCTTGTGTTGCAGTTGAGTGCTACCTACAATCTATTTAATACCTGTGGCACTGATACTCATGGGTTAAGCTTGCTCAAGCGTATTTGAAAGGGAAATCTAATTAGACTTCTGTGGTTGTAGTTGGTATCACTAAACAACAACTTCAGCCGTAAACTGGTATACATTTAGCGATACATTTACAAGTGTCATTTGAGATCTAATTCTCATCTCAGAGGTTGACTGGTTACGGCTGGGTTGTTATGAAGGCTGGGCTATCTTAAGCCGTGGGGGAAATGGGATGCTCCAAAAGAGCCGCTACGGGAACGCAAAAGCAGCAGAATAAAGCATAAAAACTTTCCGCTCATCTATTCGATACATATAATAGTTAATTTCTCAACGTCTATTAATTGACTGATATTTCCTATTGATGGTACTTTTCGCATCCATACTGTGACTAGCTTTATATTTCTGGGAATTATATAACTAAGCCTGAGATAGCTCAGGTAGCTAGGGCTTGAGACTATAGCTCCAGCCACGACCGTTTAAGCCATTACATGGTGATTGGCAGTCGGAAAATCAGCTGGATAAGTTTCAGCTCAAACTCTGAATTGAGAAAGTGGTGCGACAGGCGCGATGTTCTGTCGCCAAGGGAACGCGCACCAAGAGATAGGAAGGAAAAAACCGTTTTTGGAGAAGACTATGATTAAGCCAGAAAAAGATTTTTGCTTCTGTACTTTAGCTCTCCGTAGTAAGTATCGCTTTCTTGCCAAAGAACTAGCAGGAGATTTAGAAAAGTATGCTCCAGGAAAATTATTAATAGTTGCCACCGATGATGTCAAGGATTTTGATAACTGTAAGAACGTTTTAGCGTTTAAACACCAGCAAACAGGAATTCTTCATTGTTATCATGACAAACGCTTTGAGATTGAGAAGGCTTTGTCAAAGTTTCCTGTCGCCATACAAATTGATGCTGACACCAGGATTATAGGTAGCTTACCTGAAACTATTGAAGTACTGCCTGGAATTACAGCAGGACATCAAGGAAATATTATCGAGCATATACAAAACTATAATCCAGAAAGATTAAAGCCCCTTAAACAGATAGCCTCTAAGTTAGATATCTGCTTAGACAAAGCAATTTATATAGGAGAATCTTTATTTTTTGTTTCTAGAGATGGTGGCAAAGAAAAAGAATTTATTAAACAATGGGGTATGATCGGGCGCTATTTTGAGTTACAAGGTATTCATGGTGGCTCAGGTATTACCTTAGGACTGGCTGCTGCTAAAGCAGGATTCACTATTAGCAGAAGTTCTAGCTGGGACAGGATTAATGAAGTCAAAAAACATCTAGATGCTTCTCATGAGAAAAAACAGAAAACGTTTTGGGCTTCCTTGAAACGCAAACTGGGCTATCACTATAATTTTAATCGAGCCAGAGTAGCAGCATTAAAAGATTTTGAATTTTACTACCGATAATATAGCTATCAAGTGGGTGAGGTACTTTCGTTTTAGGGAGTAGGTTTTAGGGAGTAGGTTTTAGGGAGTAGGGAACTTCCGATCAGGGAACTTCCGATCAGGGAACAGCGATGTAGTAAGGTCTTGGGAGTAACCCCCAAGACCTCACTGGCGTGGTTCCACGGGGCTGTGTGCCGAACACCTCGATTCTCATGATAGAGACACTACGTGAAAGCAAACAACCCCAAAAGCATTAGGGACGACATTAATAAGCCATTTGCTTCTTGAACAATAATGCAATCAGTGCCTATATAGGAATCCGTGTAGAAGTTGTAAAATGATTTAGGGTTCCTATATATTTTTTATGGGGAGAGCCTTTCCATTGTATAGTAGTACCAATGAAAAGGATCACTGCAGTTATGGATACGGTCGTTATTCTAGCTTATTTTAATTTTTCAAATAGTGAATCCAGGTATATTGCTCTTGTCAAATCACTAGCTTGCTTAAGGAACCAAAAAGTTGATATAATCCTGGTTTGTTATGGCTTAGATACTGACAGTATTGTTTCCTCGGAGAATCTTAAAATCATCAAGATTCCCTCGGCTTCCGTAATTTGGCAAAAAGAAAGATTCTATAACGTAGCGTTATCCCATTTGAATGAAAAGCATAAATATGTTGTTTGGGCTGATGCAGATCTCGTTTTTACTAACAAGGGTTGGGAAGAGCAATTAAAAGATAAACTGGAAAACTACCGACTGGTTCAGATCTTCAATCGAGTCGAAGATGTAAAGCTTGAGAATGGCCATTTTTCCCTAACTGGACTTAGCCGCAAATCCGTGGTCACGAGTTTCAATCGTGATATTACAGTTAAAGATTATTTCAGTAAAAGTGGCATCAGCTTAAGTCTTGGATGTAATCCGGGCTTTGGATGGGCGGCAAAGGCAGCCACCATAACAGAGATAGGCTTCCCCGACTTTATGATTTTGGGGGGTGGCGACAAGGTTTTATTGGCCTCTGCTATGGGATATCATTCGACTCTTCTAAAGACGCTTTTTTTTAATCATACGTTTTATAATCTATATCATTCTTGGGGAGACAAAGTTTTTCATACCATTAAAGGAGGAGTTTCTTACCTAGAAAATACGATTTATCATATTGTTCAGGGAGATTATAAAAATCGTCGCTATTCTGATCGCCACAAATTAATTCAGGATGATAATTTTGCGATCGCTGATTATCTTACAATTAATGAATATGGAGCATGGCAATGGCGTAACGAAAACAACGAGTATGCTGTAAAAATCAAGAGATACTTTGATGAAAGAGGAGACTAAAGCCTTGGAAATCGTCTTTTATGGAACTTCTGGTTGGTTTGACAGCACATCAGGTGCTACCAATTGTGTAGGGGTATTTGTAAATGAGAGAGATATTGTTTTATTTGACTTAGGCACTGGGGTTAGAAAAATAGACAGAGAAAGCGTTCGTGGTAAAAATGTTACTGTTATGCTTTCACACCTACATTTAGACCACTGTTATGGGCTACATATTTTACCGATGTTCCAGCCTGCTTCCCTGACAATTGTCATCCATGAAAGTCTAAAGAGTTACTTGGAGACTTTGTTTTCTTTTCCGTTTGTGAAACCGAGGGATAAACTAGGATTTCCTATTGAGATTAGAGTTGCTAAAGATACAACCTTGAATTTCGATAATTTTACCATAAAGACTCAAGCATTAAAACATAATACTCCAGTCATCGGCGCTCAATTACACTTAGACAACACATCTATTTGTTATTGTGTTGATACCATTTTATGCGATTCTCTCTTGAGTATAACTAAGGATTGTGATATTCTCATTGCTGAATCTTGCCCGGTTGGAGGAAAGAAAACAAATGGATTTCATCTTGACATAGAACAACTTAAGACAGTGCTAACTGCTACCCATGCTGAGAAGGCGATCATAACTCATTTTGGGGCTCGACAGTATCCAGATCTTAAAACCAAAGAGTTGCTGTTTACATATATAAAGGATTTTCATCACAATATCGTTATGGCTTACGATGGTCTGGTTATCCGGAGTTGAGATAACTTATGTTTTCAAATGTTTTTGTTTTATGTACCGGAAGATGTGGCTCTACAACATTTGCTAAAGCCTGTCAGCATATTCAAAACTATACAGTATCTCACGAATCTAGAATATCTTTGATAGGAGATCAGCGCCTTCAATATTCTCAAAATCATATTGAAGTAGATAATAGGTTGTCGTGGTTTCTCGGTTCCTTGGAAAAAAAATATGGAGATTGTGCTTTTTATGTACATTTAAAGCGGGATATCATGTCAACGGCTAAAAGTTATGCAAAACGCCTAGATAGTCCTATAATTAAAGGTTACTCAGAATCAATAATCCTTCCTAAACAGTTTAATTACGAACGACTTGATATTTGTATTGATTACTGTAACACCGTCAATGCTAATATTGAATTGTTTCTCAAAAACAAAAGTCATAAAATGGAATTTAACCTAGACAATGCTCAGGAAGATTTTGGAAGATTTTGGAGCTTAATTAGTGCTCAAGGAAATTATGCTATGGCCGTAAAAGAGTGGGAAAAGAAATATAATGCTTAGGCGTTCCTGAAAATTAAATCGTTATTACACCAACCGTCAGCTGATGATATAAGCCGATAGAGATGTTTCCTGTGTTGGGCGATCGCCTCTACAAAACTGGCGGATTTAGTGGCAACGGTATTCGAGGAAAATTATAGCGTTTATAGGACTCATGACTTACAAATGGATCCCCCTAAATCCCCCTTAAAAAGGGGGACTTTGAGGTTAATAATTGTACCTCATACATGCAATTAACGCTATATATCAGCAATCATTTAGCAGCTTTGGCAGCAAAAGAAGAACAATTTCCCCCCAAACCATCTACAATGGCACAGGTATTGCTAGTAATCATGCCAATATAAGTTCCAGTATCACTCCCTTTTTCTCCTAGACCATCTGCAAATAACTTTTGGTCTGAGAGTTTAACCTTTGCTTCTCTGGCGACAGTGCCAATAACCTTATCATTTGTTGTTACTTCGGCGAAAATTGTTGGTACCTTACTTTTCTTAATCTTCTGTACCAGTTCTTTCACCCGTGCTGCTGTCGGTGCTTCTTCTGCGCTAAGCCCTTGCAACGCATCAGAATCAGAAAAACCGTAAGCGTTAATGTAGTACCCTAGGGCATCATGGGTAGTAATTAGTTGGCGTTGCCCTTTGGGTATGGTAGCAACTTGTGCTTTGACCCAAGCATCCAACTGTTCCAGTTCAGTGGTTAGCTGTTTGGCATTCTTGGCATACAATTCCTGATCATCTGGGTTAAGTGCTGCCAGTTGGCTACGAATTACTTCTGCCATCTTGATACCATTTTGGACATCATGCCAAATATGGGGGTCGGGCTCTAGTTCCTCATCACTGTGAGCGGATCCTGTCTTTTCTTCCTCATGGTCATGGTGATCATCATGGTGATCCTTATGGTGATCCTTATGGTCATCCTTTTCTTGCTCATGATCATCGTGGTGATGTGCTTCCGCCATAATTGGACTAGGCACAGCTTGATCATGCACCGCTATTTTAGGAGCTGGTGTATTAGTGGCTTGAACTAATTTAATAACTTCTGGTTCAAAGTCGTAGCCACCGTATAGAACTAGTTGGGCTTGCTCTAGGGATTGGCGAGCTAAGGTGGTAGCTTTGTAGGTATGAGGGTCTTGACCTGGTTCAATCAGACAGGCCATATCAATGGTATCTTGGGCAATTTCTGTTGTTAAGTCACAAAGCACACTGTAGGATGCTACCACTAGTGGCTTCTCCCTTGATGAGGTTTCACTGCTTTGACTACAACCACCTAGTGCTACCCCAAGGGCGACAGCAGCACTAGCTAAGATGCTAGGAAGTTTAACTGGTAAGGGTTTCAGCATAGATCAACCCGTTTAAATTAGTAGGGATCAAGAACAAGAATCATTTTACAAGGCTTAGCTGAGAACGACAATCAGTTGCAGGCACGTTAAACTATGATATCGGTAGTCGTTCTCACAAAACCTAATGTTAGAAGTCCATAACCTAGGAGTCTGTTACCGAGACACTTGGGCTATTTGTGATATATCCTTCTCCCTCCAGCCAGGACAATTAACTGGTTTACTGGGGCCCAATGGTGCTGGCAAAAGTACTATGGTGAAGGCGATGCTGGGACTGATTCCAGCAGTGAATGGGGTAGTGAAATTGGCAGCCCGTCCCCTCCGGAGTCAATTAAAACGAGTCGCTTATGTTCCTCAGCGATCGCAAATTGATTGGGACTATCCGATTACGGTATGGAATGTAGCCATGATGGGTCGTACAGTCCACACCGGTTGGTTTAGGTCTCCTAGTCGCCAATCTAAGGAAATTGTTAAGAATGCGTTAGAACGGGTGGGTATGTTCGAGTATCGCCACCGTCAAATTGGCGAACTCTCTGGTGGACAGCAGCAGCGGGTATTTTTAGCGCGGGCTCTAGCTCAACAAGCCGAGTTATTATTTTTTGATGAGCCATTTGTGGGCATCGACAAAAAGGCGGAAGAGATTATTTTTGAGGTTTTTAGTGAACTTAAATCCCAAGACAAAACGTTACTAGTGATCAGCCATGACTTAGGAGAAACCTTAGCTCATTATGATCAACTCCTCTTATTGAATAAGCAACTGATTGCTGTGGGTTCAAGGGCCCAAGTGCTGACACCGGAAAACCTGAGCAAGGCTTATGGTAAGGTGATGAGTTTGGCCGCAGCTTGAGGGCTGAGTGTTGAGTGCTTAGTTCTGAGTGCAGAGCCTGCTAAGTCTGTCAGTCCCAGAGTAGGAGAGTAATACATGTTAGATAGGGTTCACTGTTCAGCAATGAACCCAACCTAATATATACTGATTCTTGCTGGGCTGGAAAATTGATCAAACAGGATATCACAGGACTTATGACTGACTCTCAAACTGGTCGGATGTTGCTTTCCCATAACTTTGAACTATCAGAAGATAGTTTTCCTGAACTAAACCGGGAAGAATTCACTCAGGTATTTGCTGAAGGATTAAGTAACTATCCATCCTTAAAGTGTCGTAAATTAGATCATCCCCATTGGATGGTTGAAATTTTATTCCCTACTCAAGAGTTTACTGCACCTAAAGTTGGAGAATTGTGTGCTCAAGCTCTAGTAGAGAAGCGGATTAGTCAAAAAAAGGGGGATTTTTTGCCAGATATCTTAATATTAGGAGGTTTAAAGAAAACTCCACCCTTAAGTAATTCTCCTGATACTCTCCAAACCGGAGAATGGGGAGTTGATGTTGTAGAAACGACCTCAGCAGAGCAATTTTTAACAGCCCTAGGATGGGAGGATAAAACAGCTGGTAAAACCATTGACAATGTTTTCAAGATTGAAAAAATAAATAATACTTCATCCTAAATTTAAATCAATTATCATTAGTTGGTTATAATTATAGGTTTCCTAAATCAATTGTGATAATTTTTGATCCCAAGTTCCCGACTCCCGACTCCCGACTCCCGACTCCCGACTCCCTACTCCCTTTTATTTACTATGAATTGGCTGATTGAGCCCCTAGGTTTTGAATTTATGCGGAATGCGATCGCAACGGCTGTGCTGTTGGGGATATTAGGCGCAGTGGTAGGCAGCTACTTAATAGTACAACAAATGAGCCTGATTAGTAGTGTGATTGCCCATTCGGTTTTACCTGGTCTCTCAATCGCATTTTTTTTAGGAATAAATATCTCTATTGGTGCATTGATTGTAGGTATCATTAGCGCTTTAGTTGTAGCGGTGATTCCTAAGCGTACCCGAGTCAAAGTCGATGCAGCAATGGCGTTGACCCTCAGCAGTTTTTTAGGCTTAGGAGTCATCCTAATTACGGTTCTGAAAACTAACCAACTTGACTTAGAAGATATTCTTTTTGGTGACATCTTAGGGGTGAGACCAGCAGATGTCTGGCAAACCCTGGTGATTACAGGAGTAATTTTACTATTAACAAAGTTATTCTATAAAGAGCTATTATTCTATACCTTTGATCCCTTGGGAGCCCAAGCTAGCGGTTTACCGGTAAAACTAATTTATTTCGGGTTAATCTTGGCGATTACTCTCACCATTGTCGCCAGTATGCAGACGGTAGGGGTGTTGCTGGTTATTTCTCTGTTAATCGGACCCGCGACTACCGCTTATTTATTAGTCAAAGAATTACATCATATGATGGGTTTAGGCTCAATGATTGGAATTATTTCCAGTGTCAGTGGCATGTATATAAGCTATTATTTTAATTGGCCATCAGGTCCAGCAATTGTAATGGTAATCTTTAGCTTATTTTTCCTGGCATTTTTGTTTAGCCCAACCCAAGGTATTCTAACGGAGCCAGCGATAGCAGGTCGCCCGGCTAAGTTATTGACTTTGCTA
>NZ_JAAHGN010001430.1:0-1457 GCF_010672485.1 Moorena sp. SIO2C4
ATGTCAAAGTCTCCCGAGCGAGCAATCCCTCACTCGGGGATTTAGGGGGCAAATGCGTAAGTCCTAAATGTAAATTCTTAAAACAAGTTGAGACTTTTCTCCCCCAAAATTCTTATGATTGCTTTGGTAAGCATTCAGCTGTCAGCTGTCAGCCGTCAGCCGTAACTCAGATTAAACGTTACCGTAGCGTGGCCACAGGCCAAAGCTTACCTGTTTTATTCAAAAGCTGATTGCTGATTGCTGATTGCTGATTGCTGATTACTGATTGCTTAGTTGCTTTGATTGCTGATCAATTCATCAATAATGGGAGAAACTGCATTGATTAACTCAATTTTGTTAGCTGCTGTGGAAACCTCTGTTCCGGTGACCCCAGAGTGGAGTCCCACAGTGGGGATAGTAATGATTTTGTGTAATCTGTTTGCGATTACTGTTGGTCGCTTTGCGATCAAAAACCCCGGTCAAGGCCCAGCTTTACCCGGTGCCTCTGGACTGTTTGCCAATTTTGGTATCCCTGAACTCTTGGCAACTACTAGCCTGGGTCACATCCTAGGGGCTGGTGTCATCTTAGGTCTAGCCACTAGTGGTGTTCTGTAAGGTCTTAAAAAGGACTTAGCTTCAGGGGAAGAGAGGGGAGAGGGGGCAGTGGCAGAAGCCCCAATTAGTCTAAAATTATTTTTGACTTTTGATATCGTATTTGCTTCCCCTTCCCGATTCCCCTAGCAATTCTGGTTGAACTCGCTGCAAAAATAACACCACTGCCGCTGAAAACGACCCCTCGATCACCATCAGGGGAATATGAGCAACCATTAGCCCGTAAATTGCTGTCCGTTCTGCTGCCACATTAAAATTAGCAGGAATATTGGTAATGACTAGGACGAAGAATATTAGCGTCGCCACTCCCAAGCCAGCAGCACCCGCCAAGAAGCTGAAGATAGCAGTAACAATTCGATTGCCTTTACCAAACACCCGCCGCAATTGGAACAGGTGATAAGCCAAGATGGCTGATACTCCCATCATGGCTGCATTTATCCCGAGGGTGGAGAGTCCACCATGCTGGAACATAACTGCTTGAAAGAACAAACCAATCAGAATGGCAGGAACGGCATAATAACCTAAAATTGCCCCTAACAAGCCATTAAGAACGAAATGGACACTCGCTGGTGGGATGGGGAGGTGAATTGAGGATGCTACAAAAAAGGCAGCGGTCAGTAAGGATGCTCTGGGAATTGCCTCCTGGGGGTTTTTATGTTGATCAATTCGACGTAGGGCATACCAAGTGAGTCCACCAGTAGCTGCATAACCAGCAAGACAGACAGAAGCAGGGAGAATACCATCAGGAATGTGCATTAGTTTTCCTCCCTAAGAAAAAGAGTGCTGTACCCACAAATCCCCAGACACCAGCAGCTGCCATGAGCATTCTCTGAACAGGGGTGTAACTAGGACTGGTTGATGAGATC
>NZ_JAAHGN010001431.1:0-1457 GCF_010672485.1 Moorena sp. SIO2C4
CAATTTCCCGGAGTCTAAGGTCTCGCTCCCGTTGCTGGAGTTCTCGTTCTCGAAGCTCAAGGTCTTTAGCTTTTTCTTCTTTGGAATTCATCGGTTTTTCCTTAGTTGACTGCAAATTTACTGGTTGACTGACAAATCTAGTCTGATGCTTCTTTAATGGCTTGACAGTAGCCACAGGGGTACCTTTATGATTAGTCTTTAGCTACTATAGCAATTCTAAATTGAGTCAATATAGCTCATAAGTATGATCAAGGCTATAGTTGTTACTATAGCGCTACGCGCAAGTCAGAAGTCAGAAGTCAGAAGTCAGAAGTCAGAAGTAACCTATGACTAAGTTTCAGAGTTTAAAAATGTCACACATCTGAATGCATAGTGCTATAAAACCTCCTTTCAATATAGTGCTGAGTAAGACTTGTCACTATTCACAACTAGAGAGGTTACAGTTGATAGGTTACAGTTATAGAGTTCCCGGACAATCTGGTCTGATTAACAGCAGGAGGTCTAATCTCCTCAGGACATACTTAGGATTGCTTGAATCACATGGAAACTGAACCATTACAGGCCAATACAACACCCTTTTTCCATGTGTCCGTATTGAGTCAGGAATTAATTGAGGGACTAGCTATCTGCCCTGGTGGTCATTACTTAGATGCCACTGTGGGTGGTGGTGGACACACTGAGTTAATTTTAGCAGCAGCACCGGATGTGGAAGTTACAGCTATTGACCGGGATGCTAATGCGATCGCAGCCGCCAAGACCAGGTTAGCCAGTTATAACGGAAGAGTTAATTTCTGGCAGGGAAATTTTGCCGAATATCAGCCTAATGATAGGGTATTTGATGGTATTATTGCGGATTTAGGCGTCAGTTCAGCTCAGCTAGATTTACCAGAGCGAGGCTTTAGTTTTCGCCATGCTGCTCAGTTAGATATGCGGATGGACCAGAGCCAGTCTCTGACGGCAAAGGATATTATTAATAATTGGGGTGAGGTACGGTTAGCGGATGTTTTTTATAAGTATGGGGAAGAACGGTTATCCCGGCGGATGGCACGGCGGATTGTGGAGAAGCGTCCGTTTCAGACAACCACTGAATTAGCCAATGCGATCGCATCTTGTGTTCCCCCGAAATACCGCTATGGCAGGATTCACCCAGCGACTCGGGTGTTTCAAGCCCTACGGATTGTGGTCAACCAGGAACTTGAGAGCCTCGAAAGCTTTCTCGACATTGCCCCCCATTGGCTGAAACCAGGGGGAAGACTTGGAATTATCAGTTTTCACAGTTTGGAAGACCGGATTGTTAAGCACAAATTCCGGGAGTTGTCAACTAATTGCTAACTATTGCGGGTGCTAACTAAAAAGCCAACTGTAGCACAAGCTGAAGAAATCCAGCATAACCCTCGTGCTCGCTCCGCTAAACTCAGATTCGCAGAGCGACTAGAGCTGAGCACTCAAGAGTGACA
>NZ_JAAHGN010001432.1:0-1451 GCF_010672485.1 Moorena sp. SIO2C4
TGCCCCATTGAGTAGTTAACCTAATCAAATCGGTGTGGACAAAGCCTCGGTCTGCTAGCAATATCACCTTAACCCCTTCACCGCATAGCCCTCTGCCTTGTTCCAACATTTCCCGATAGTCTTTGAAGGCGACAGAGGCGCTACCATGTTCCATCACCCGCCAGACCACTGGCAACGCTCGTCCCCGATGCACCACCGCCAAGCGCACCAAGCAATACTCATCCCAAAACAACGATGTATCTAAGCTTAGATATAGACACTCTTGTTTCCAATCCGCCAAGGCTGACTGGATCAGGGGTTTATACAAGCGATGAACGTTAATGCGGGCATTGTACAGCCACCGTTGCATCCGACGTTGTTTGCTTTGAGCATAGTGACCACGACAGGGTATGTGGGGAATCCAACGGGTCAAATTAACTTCCGAGGAAGTTACCGTAAGAATAGTGGAGCCTTATTTAATAAGTTTTAACCCTTTTTCTCATAGCCAGTCCCCTATAAAGGCTCCACTATTCTAAGGTTTCGTCTCCTATCTGGAGTAGACCAACCACCATCCATAAACAGGTGGTCAGATGACTCAGATGCGCCCAGTCAGAGGGTTGACCAATCTTTGTCTTCAAGGCATTGTAGAGGCGGGAGTTTATTTTCACAGCATTTTTGGGATGTGAGTGGTTTCTTTCCTGAGAATGCTGGCTCCCCCAACCAGATGTCAATGCCCAAAGCGCCCATCCCTGGTAAGGGGTTCGTGAAATCGCGCTCAACTTTTGTCAGTCAACCAGCGTAGCCCATAAGCTGAAAGCTGAAAGCTGAAAGCTGAAAGCTGAAAGCTGATAACTGATAGCTGATAGCTGATAGCTGATAACTGATAGCTGACGGCTGATAGCTGAATGCTTACTGCGATGCCAACCAAATTTCTCTAGCAGCAGCGTTTCCATAAAGCTTCCTTGGTTCAACCACTAGCAAGGGTTCACCAACATGGTTAGGTAAGTTAAGATTGCTCTCGGGGTGTTGCATCATTGCTGGATGATTTGACAAGTGTTGACTGTCTGCTCTTGGGACTTTTCCTGATTTGCCAGACACTGATAAATCATCTAAATTATCACCAGGCTGGCCCAGGAAATCCGTGACAAAGACTACTGGACGGGAGCTATCCCAATATTCCTGAAGTTTCTGTTTAGTAATCCCGTATTGCGGTTTTGGTCCTGGAAATTCAGGGGGTAAACGATTGAAGCCACTATCTGTCAGAACGAGTACGATCCGATAGGCTGTATTATCTTTGCCTTTAGCCCAACCCGCTGGAAGATCGAAAGATGGGCAAGACAGGGAGGAGGAGAAATTGTTCGGTTCTTCTTTAGTCTCTGGCTTTAGTACTACTTCGTATTTCTTCAATTCTTCTGCTCTGTTCCCTGTTCCCGTCTTGATGCAAAGCGCGAGTGGGGGAAACCACGGCAGTC
>NZ_JAAHGN010001433.1:0-1449 GCF_010672485.1 Moorena sp. SIO2C4
TTTGAGGTCAGGGTTTTTAATCGAATCGGAAACTACTGAGATTCAAACTCTCCGACTGACACCCTGACGCCCTGATACCCTGACGCACTTAAACTCCCGAAGTTATCGGTGTACCGCTAGCATCCAATAGTGCTCGCTTTGGACCATGGATTGGGTCTTCCACAATAATTGTCTGGTCACGGCTGGCTCCTAAGGAAACCACAGCAATAGGAACTTTCATCAGTTCTGCCAGGAATTTAAGATAATCCAAGGCTTCCTTTGGTAAATCCTCTAAAGACCGACATTCAGCAGTAGATTTTTGCCAACCTGATAGGGTTTTGTAAACGGGCTGGCATCGGGCAAACACGCTAGTACTGCTAGGAAATTCCCGAGTGAGTTCACCGTCAATTTCATAGGCGACGCAGACCTTAATTTCTTCAAAGGTATCGAGTACATCCAGTTTGGTGATCGCTAGACAGTCAAGACCATTAATCCGAACAGCGTAGCGACCAATGACGGCATCAAACCAGCCACAACGGCGGCGGCGACCGGTGGTTGTCCCAAATTCTGATCCTAGCTCACAAAGTAACTCTCCTTCTCGAGTGTGAATCTCTGTGGGAAACGGTCCTTCTCCGACTCTGGTTGTGTAAGCTTTTGCCACACCAATCACCCGATCAATCATTGTCGGTCCGACACCAGCACCCACACAAGCTCCGCCAGCCACTGGATTGGAAGAGGTTACATAGGGGTACGTCCCATGATCTAAATCTAGCAGTGTCCCTTGAGCCCCTTCAAACAGAATATTGCGTTTTTGCTCAATCGCCTCATAAATCTTCAAGGAACTATCCACCACATAGGAGCCTAGCCGTTCAGCATACTCCTGGTATTGCTTGATCACACCAGCTGGGTCTAAGGGCGATAGATTATAGAGCTTCTCTAAAATAGGGTTCTTATAATTAATCGTCCAGGTTAACTTTTCTACCAATACTTCCGGATCCATCAGGTCAATGATCCGAATACCAGTACGCTCTGATTTATCCGCATAGGTCGGACCAATACCACGACCCGTGGTACCAATTTTCTGCCTACCCCGGCGCTCTTCCGATGCTTGGTCAATCAATCGATGATAAGGCATCGTGACATGGGCTATGTCTGAAATCAGCAGATTTTTAGTGGAAATGCCCAGTGCTTCAAGTTGGTCAAGTTCGGCAATTAAAATTTCTGGGTCAATAACTGTACCGGAGCCAATAATACACTCTGTATCCGGATACAAAATTCCAGAAGGTATCAGGTGCAGTTTAAAGGTTTGACCTTGAACAACAACCGTATGCCCAGCATTGACGCCCCCCTGGTAACGGACGACTACATCTGCTGAACGACTCAGCAGATCTGTTATTTTGCCTTTTCCTTCATCGCCCCACTGGGCACCAATTACAACAACGTTAGCCAAGGGTTTATTTTGAATGCTAA
>NZ_JAAHGN010001434.1:0-1447 GCF_010672485.1 Moorena sp. SIO2C4
GGCAAAACATCCTATCCTCTCCTGATAATGTTTGTGGACTAGTTAAAATTTCCACATCTCGATCGGGAGGATAAATTTATACTTGCTGCTGTTGGCGATTAATTAACCATCCCAGTCTTGCGCCATTATCCCTATATTCCCTCATTTTGGCCTGTGTCTTTTCCAGGGAATAACTGGGAGACATTAATTCAACCACAAAATCGGGGCACAAAGGAGCAAATCTTTCTTTTTCCGCTTGAGTCAAAGCATTCCACCGTTCAATTTTCACCCAAGACGCATCTGGAGAGCGCTCTGCACCCGAGGAAAGTTTGAAACCACCGGAAGAGTCAAAGGATTTTCCTAGCTGATTTTGGCGACTCCAAGCTCTTAACTGATACGTTAGATCAGCATTGCGTACGCTAGTTTTGCTACCCGTAGGTGGCATAATAATTAATTATCCTTTAGCTGTACGCTCGAATCTCAAGTCACGGTTAGTTTGACAAAGCTGAAAAAATTGCTTGTCAGTTAAGTCAATAATTAATTCGAGCCTAGCCGGTAAACTGACGGTATTAGGGTTCATCTTATCAGTTTAGATAGTAGCAATAGTTTTCTCAATTATAGTATAGCGCTTTTTAAGCTAGTAAGGTACATTTTTTTTGGTTTTAGGAAGCATGGAGCTAAGGCCGTGGGCCACGCTTTCGGGCTTTGCCCGACCCTGCGCAAACGCCAACGGAGCTTCGGAGCAGTAAAGTTATAAGAGGGAAAATGTAAAAAAAAATTGTACTTTATTAGGCTAAAAAAAACGATATTTTATATCATCCAGACAGACACGGTTTTAAAGGGATATTAGCTTAGTCCAATCATCGTGTAAAATCCCAAGGATAAGCATAAGACAGTTGGGGGTTTCAAGGCTCTGTTAAACTAAATTTTTATTCTCTGTAACAGGGTAATAAAAATCAACATTAAACGTTCAAGATACCAATTTTTTTTTTAGGCATTTTGAATTGAAGCTGTTGCGCATTTAAATTGGATATTATTCAGTTAGCAAAAAACCTTCAAACCCTCTCCAATGCTCCCATTCCCCCCTTACTAAGGGCAGGGCTGTTTCATTCTTTGGGATAAATTGTCAGGTCAATAAGCGTGAAAGGGATGAAACCTTGAAGAGGGTAGCCTTATTACAAAAACTTAAACCTGTTGCCCATAACCTGCCGACCATAAATGCTACCCTCAACTACTGTAACTTCAAGGGAAGTGGGGTGCTGGTGAGAGGATATTTTTAAGGTGAAAAATACCTAAGGTGCGCTTGACCCATTAAGAATTAAATTCGCGCTATAGGTGCGCGCCAAGGGCGATTTACTCGCCCTTGGGTCGCACCTTCGGGTCGCACTTTTTATTAATAAAAATTCCCCACGGTGCGCGTTCACACCGCTATCTCCCTATCTCCCTATATCCCTATATCCCCACCAAT
>NZ_JAAHGN010001435.1:0-1445 GCF_010672485.1 Moorena sp. SIO2C4
CCGAATATTTTTGGTACGACCCGTTTAATCCAGAGGATTTTGCCGGATTTAGGTTGCACAATGGCGTCTATCAGCCTTTAACTGAAGATGAACAAGGACGACTAATTAGCGAAAGATTAGGATTAGCCTTAGTTCGTTGGCAAGGGGTCTATAAAAATAATGTTGATACTACTTGGTTACGTTGGGCTACTAATGACGGAATTGTGCTACCTACTGCTGAAGAAATAGCAGTGCAAGCTCAAGAAGAAGCAGCTCAAGCTCAAGAAGAAGCAGCTCAAGCTCAACAACAAGCTACTCAAGCTCAAGAAGAAGCAGCTCAAGCTCAACAACAAGCTACTCAAGCTCAACAACAAGCCGCTCAAGCTCAACAACGAGCTGAGCAACTGGCTGCTCGCTTACGAGCTATGGGAGTAGATCCTGATCAAGTTTGAAGCGATCTCGCAACGGATTGGTGTAAGCATTGAGCGGTCAGCGGTTAGCACTCAACCCTTGGCCAGTGGCTGACCGCTGATAGCTGATATAGCGCTACGCGCCAGGCAAGAGGCAAGAGGCATGCATGCTAAAGCTTACTAAGCACCTAAACAAAATTAATTGGGTGCGGCTCTTTTAGGAATACGCTATATTACAAGTACACTACATACTTCTAACCCTTTCTATATTTAGATTTAAGTTTTCTAGGCTAAAGGGATAGAATTAAGCGATCGCAAAAAAATGAAACGCAAAAACCCCATTTCAATGTGTAATACGATAATACAAAAAAGATATTATCTTGTTTTTCACTCTTTGAGCGAGACTATTTTGAGCATGTCTCAAGCATACAATTCTTTTTATGCAAGGATTTCATACTTTATGCAAAAATACAATTTTTATTTTCAAAAGAGCCGCACCCAAATGATAAATGAATACCCTTTGATATCTGTATTTCATCCGATGAATTTGTAACGACACCAGCGTGAAGCACTATATTTGTATCCCCTTTGTGTTTTTCAAAAATTGGGATGCTCTCCATCCTTGCTATTGATGGCAGCAGATTCAGTGACATTCCTGAGAGTTCCTAGGTAAGTCACGTAAGAAGTACCACCTGTGCCATAACCCGTATTATTCTTGTCACCCGGATTAGATATGTACTTAGGAATCATTTTGAAATGACTGGTTCGCATCAAAAGAATATTTCCAACACAGTTATTGTAAGCTCTTACTAAATCTGAAGAACCATTTTCTATCACAAAGCTCCTTACTTGGCTCTTCTGATAAATTTCCTCCAAGAACTTTCTATGAGGGGCTGGCATATAGTTTACAAAATCATAGTAGTCTTTTAAAATCAAATCCACAGGAATAGATTTTTTTTCGTTAAGAATTTCTCTTTGTACAGGATCCAGAGACATACAACCCATAATCCGGTCTAAGAAAGGCATCGCGCTGCTTTGAGAACCTGTTTCTCCTCT
>NZ_JAAHGN010001436.1:0-1442 GCF_010672485.1 Moorena sp. SIO2C4
TAGGCTATTCTATCAATTAAGATCTAGTTTTTAAGCCATAATGGCTGATGGTAGTGTTTTATGTAGTTAGGGAAGCCCTGGAGCAGGTGATGTGGTGCTGTCTGAGTCAGTAACGATGTAAATTGATTCTACCTGTTGGTTCTGTTGAGGCAGGGCTACAAAGCGTCCTTCATCAATCAAATAGGTAATGGTTTCACCCTGAATACTATTGCCCTCCTGCAACACAAAAACATTACCATTGAGAACCAGACGGCGCTCACGGCTGAAGTATTGGGCTTGGGCTGCAGTTGCTTGTATTTGGCGAGCGGGATAGTTAATTTGGACATTGCCACGGGCTGTGACTACGCCAGTTTTGGAGTTAGCTTCCTGGACATCAGAGCGAACCGTCAAGGCACTTCCATCAGCTGCTGATGGTTTATTTTGGGCTTTTGCTTGGGGGCTGTTCAGGAAAGTTGGTAATGCGATCGCACCTACCAAGGTAACTGGCAAGAATAATCTTAGACCTAGATTATGCCTTAATCGGTTAGTATATTTAAGGTCGGACTTCATGCTGTTGTGTGTGATGACTGATCTCGAATACCAATAAGCTGTTCTGCCTACTAGTTTAAGCAAATCCAGCCATAGCTTGGGAATGAAAATGGGCTTTTTGCTCTAAGGCACGTGTTTTAGTTTTGACGACTAGCCACCAACAAAGTTTCTCATCCTTTCAAAGCATGTGCTAACAACTAATGGTTAACAAGTTAATGGTTAACCATTAGTTGTTAACCATCAACTCCCTTGAGTTTTGGAAAACCCCTAACCCCTTCACCACTAACTACAACATCATTGCTGTCAGCCGCCTCTAACTGTCTAACAAAATCAGCAACTTGCTCTGAGCCAAAGTTTTGCAATGCCTGTAGGAGATTAACACTTTGAGATAGTAGCTCAGTGACATCAATCCCCCCATAGTCTGGTTGATAGTTACTGAGACGTCCGATCCCTTCACCGAGTAAAACCACTGCACCACGCCAGTTTAGATTACCTAGGTGGTAGCAGGCAACAGATATTTGTAAAATACCTTGATAAAATCGCTTTTGCGGCTCAACTGCTTCTATCCATAAAGCTTCAAGGGTGTCGTGACAAGCGTAAAACTCTTGCTGATTAAATTGATCGACACCCTGCCAAAATTCTTCAGGTAGTACTATGGCTGTCATGCCATGCTATCTCGCGCAGCTTTAATTTCGTCTAGGGAAATTTCTTGCTTATCACCGGCAAAATCGTTATCCGGAGTCAAAAATAACATACAGTGGCACTCCTTGCGTTCCCGCATGGGCACACAAGGGCAATTCCAGAAGGTAGCTTTCACCTCTGCTTCTTTGTCTTCATAATGGCGGCAAGGGCATAAGGGAGCACCGAGTTCTTCTTTGTGTTTGGCAAGTCCCTCAATCACCACAGCAGTTACG
>NZ_JAAHGN010001437.1:0-1440 GCF_010672485.1 Moorena sp. SIO2C4
TGGGTGAAGTGGACTCAGGAAACCAGTGCAACGGAGATAGTTTACTCAGGCAAGCAGTCCCTACAACCAGGTGCTCGTTATTGGCTGATTGTCAAGACTGACCAAGGCAAAAGTTCTAAAGATGAAGGGAGTTTCGGGTTTAGCATCCTCGGTCAGGAAAAAGCCCAGGAGGTAAGGGCAGCAGCAGAGCAAATTAAGCAAAAGCAGTTGAGTAAGCCAGCAGAAGCACTAGCCTTGGCTCATTTGTACCGCAGCAATGACTTAAACGCTGAAGCCATTAACCTGCTGGAAACAGCTTTAGCTGATGGACTTGAGTCGATCCGGGTTTATCAACTTCTGGGGGACATTTACCAACAGGTGGGATTAAATCGCCTAGCTAGGGAGCGTTACCGGCAAGCCCTAGAACTGGCCAAGGCAGCGGGAGATTTAGATACTCAAGCTCAAGTGCTTGGGGGACTGGCAGTTACCAGTGGGATTATCGGCCAGAAGAATGAAGCGATCGCGTGGCTAGAGCAAGGGAAAGAGGTTTATCAAACCTTGGGAGATCAGGTCAGGGCAGGTCAATTG
Source organism: Moorena sp. SIO2C4 (assembly GCF_010672485.1). Taxonomy (NCBI): domain Bacteria; kingdom Bacillati; phylum Cyanobacteriota; class Cyanophyceae; order Coleofasciculales; family Coleofasciculaceae; genus Moorena; species Moorena sp. SIO2C4. The sequence continues at coordinate 568 of NZ_JAAHGN010001437.1, forward strand.
GAACAACAAATGGTTAAGATTTTAGGGAGCTAATCGTTCATGAAGCCAAAAATCCTAATCAACCCAGGGCTGATGGCGGCTACCATAGTCGGTGTGATCGGGATCAGAGCAGTTCCCCTGCCACCATGGGGACAGATGAGTATAGCCCAAGCCCAAGAAAGCTCACCATCAACTGAGCTAACCGAATCTGTAATTAAAAGAAAACTAGCAGAAGCATTTCGACTTACTCAGCAAGTGTTGGAACTTGGACAACAACGAAAGTACTCAGAAGCTATCCCCCTAGCAGAAAGAGCATTAGGGATTTGGCAACAAGTCCTAGGAGAGGAACACCCTCTGGTGGCCAGCAGCCTCAACTACCTGGCAGCACTGTACTATAGCCAGGGCAGGTACCAAGAAGCCGAACCCCTCTACCAGCAAGCCTTAGACCTTAGAAAACGCTTGCTAGGAGAGGAACACCCCGATGTGGCCACCAGCCTCAACCACCTGGCAGGACTGTACTCTAGCCAAGGTAGGTACCAAGAGGCCGAACCCCTCTACCAGCAAGCCTTAGACCTTAGGAAACGGGTGCTAGGAGAGGAAAACTCTGATGTGGCCACCAGCCTCAACAACCTGGCGGGACTGTACTCAAGCCAGGGCAGGTACCAAGAGGCCGAACCCCTCTACCAGCAAGCCTTAGACCTTAGGAAACAGGTGCTAGGAGAGCAACACCCCGATGTGGCCACCAGCCTCAACAACCTGGCAGGACTGTACGACAGCCAGGGCAGGTACCAAGAGGCCGAACCCCTCTACCGGCAATCCTTAGACCTTAGCAAACGCTTGCTAGGAGAGGAACACCCCCATGTGGCCACCAGCCTCAACAACCTGGCAGGACTA
>NZ_JAAHGN010001438.1:0-1438 GCF_010672485.1 Moorena sp. SIO2C4
TAGTGCTAAATTAACATCAATAGCTTCTTAAGCTTATTATAGCGTTAATTCAACGTAAAATTGACTTGGTCAATTTGATCGCTGAAAAGCAGTGCCTGAGAAAGTTTCAAGTTTTTGGAGAGGTCTAATAATCTTGATAGCACTCTGAGTATTTATGACCAGCAAGGGAAAACTTTGGGTTCCTTAGATCGGGCTGGAAACTGGAGGGCTGCCCCTGGAGGCTTTGGTATTCCTGATGTTGCCAGCATCTCTAACTCTCACTTGCGCAAGCTGGTACAGTATCTGGTGGAGCGAGGAAAAGATTTTCAACAACAGTTTCTTTCTACCTTAGACAATTCCCTGGCTACTATCGATCCCGAAGGATTTGCCACCCATAGCACTCTGGCATTATTAATTGGACGACCCATTGCTGTAGTTCGTGCCACCTTGAGCTTAGAGGTAAAAGGGCTACCGGTTTGCGATCCTACGGTCAAAATTGAGAGTGCTGAGCAAGAAGTACCCACCTACGGGTATACCGAAGTAAAAGTTCCCATTCGTTTAGGAGATTATCAACAACTCAACGACGGCTTGGTAGGTTATTGGCGAGAAACCCCTGGGGAAACTGAGGGGGATTATGACTATGAAGGAAATATCTTCTATGCGCCCCAAAGTAATTTAGCCAATGACAGTTTGATTCAAACGGAATCAGAAGGGTTAGTTTATTTCGAGCAAACCGTGGATGCACCACCCCAAGGAGTAACCATGTTAATCGATCCTCGGGGCACAATTCATGCTACCTGTGGGTTCTTACCCAACCGGGAATTAGTTTTACCGTCGGAAAACTACACCACTGCATTACAGTCCATGGAAGTTAATTTCCTAGCTACCCCCATGTTATGCGATCGCCAAACTGATATGGATATTGACATCCACAATGGCGATGAAATTGATCCCCCTACCTCTGATGCTAGCAGTGGGTTAGCAATTCCTGTTCCCCAAGAAACCAATGCTGTTTGGTCGTGGGTATCTTTAACTGGCGAGGAATGGTCAGAAACTACTGAAATTACATCAGTTAATCCCACAGCAACTTTTTCTGAACCCCAACAACTTTATGAGGGTTGGTTGCAGTTGAGTCGAGCACAGGAGGAGTAGAGGAGTTAGGAGGTAAGGAGGTAAGGAGGTAAGGAGTAAATTTTGCGTAGGGTGCGTTAGGGGTGGGATTGCCCTGATTTTACGCTTCTTCGCCAGCCTTGAAATAGCCCACCCCGTAACGCACCACCGGCTCAAACAGCTTTTAGGAGATGCACCCGGTAAGGAGGTAAGGAGATTAGGAGGTAGGAGGTAAGGAGATTAGGAGGTAGGAGGAAAAAAGTTAGGAGTTATGAAGGTGAATAATTGGCGTTGCTGATTCTGGGTATGGTTTCGCCCCCCTAGGGCGTGTTTTCAAAGTTTTCCGCAA
>NZ_JAAHGN010001439.1:0-1437 GCF_010672485.1 Moorena sp. SIO2C4
TGCCGTGATTTCTGGGTCTAAGCAGCCTAAGGCTTTGCCCAAGACTCCCACCCCAATCGCCGCATCTACAATCAGCGGTAAATGGGGGCCATGCTGCTCAATGGAAGCGACCGGCTGAATAATCACAACATTTTCTTTGTCTGGCATCTGTTCGATATCAGTCCAGGTCAGATAAGGGAAAAATCGTTCCGGAGGAATGAAATTATGCATAAGAGTGTGGGGAGGGTGGGAAGTGTGGGAGGTGTGGGGAGAGGGAAAAAATCCTCTGTAGTTCATAGGTATGAGAAACCCTATATAGTAGAATACTTTGCCCACCGGACTTTAATTAGTATTTTTTTACACTCAGGAGGTTCAGAGGTTCGTTCACGAGGTTCAGAGGCTGATGCGATCGCACTTACTTAAATTAGCCTACCCTTAGTGCTATAGTTTTTTACTCAGGACTTACCCACAGAATCCATGGGTAGGGTGGGCAAGGTTTTGCCCACCCTACAGGTAGCTACCCTTAGTGCTATAGTTTTTTACTTATCAAGCATCAAAGCTCGATAACCAGCTTGAACAAGGCGTTCCATACAAATAATGGTCATGTTCCATAGCCCAGTCTGATGGTGCTTCAACTGTTCCGGCAAATCCTTATAACACATCCCAGGCATTTTGGCTAGTAACTGTTGTCACTTCTGTCTCAATAGCAATCGCATAGCGCTTGCCGGGTTCGAGATTAACAGTTCTGTCTAACCGTAAAACCTCACCATCGAAGATAGCTGTTACTACAGGTATCTTTCGAGCTTCTGTGCTGTCAGCAGGTTGAGTTTTAACATCTTGGCGGAGGTGAATTTCCTGTATTAGGTCTGCCCAGCTAAAATCTTCTGGTAATTTATCGATTAATCTACGTGCTTCTTCTTTGAGATTAAGGCTTGCCATAAATTTTATCGTAAGCATTCAGCCGTCAGCCGTCAGCCGTCAGCCATTCGCGTTTGCGAAGCGTCGGCTTTGCCGAAAGCTTGGCCTATGGCCAAGGCCAAGGCTCACGCTGCTTGAGGTGGTTATTTTATTCAAAAGCACCTCAAGTAGCGCATTAGCTGATAGCTGATAGCTGATAGCTGAATGCTTACATTTTATCCTCCAAGTCATTAAGCTAGTGGGATCACTTTGGCTGATCAGGCTCACAGGCTCAATCACCAGGCTCACAGGCTGATGCGATCGCACTTGCCTAAATTAGCCTACCCTTAGTGCAATGGATTACTATAGACAAAAATAACCTATTAGTGTACCCAAAAACGAATTAGAACTCGCAGCATTACTAATGATACATATAGTGCGGCTCGTTTTAGCTAGGAGCCTCTAGAAACTAGAGGGGTATGAGCTAAGGGATTCGCGGGATAACCCCCGAAATCCTAACTATTTCTTGGATGGTGGTGAAAACCCACCCCTTGAGGAGAC
>NZ_JAAHGN010000144.1:0-10477 GCF_010672485.1 Moorena sp. SIO2C4
TTATGGTTGGTAGGTTATGCAAAAAAGGGTTAAAACTTATTGATTAAGGCGAGCCTGTCTTACGGTAACTATCGCCAAAGGCGACGCTTGGCCGTAGGCCACGCCAAAGGCGAACGCGAACAAACCACTCGCTATTGCATCAAGACAGAGGCTTTTCAGCTTGCGAATAAACCGGCACTTTTTACGGTGCGATCATACATTTATCTTAGCAAAAACTTTAAGGAAACCCAAGAGATCCAGTCCCCAATTCCCCTCCCGCTAACCCTGCGGGTATAACGGGAGTCCCCTTGGGGTAGATTGATGGAACGTCTATACTGATCTATACTGATCACTGATCATTTAGGGTGAGCAGTTACCACTACCCTAGTCAATTTCTTCAGCGGCACGAAGAATTAAATGACGCGCAACGGTTTGAATGCCAGTATGCTCATAGTAGTTAGTGCTAGCGTCTAGAAATGCCGCCACATAGTCTAACTTGTCATCGGCAATTTCTACAAAGCCCCCCAAACTATCGGACAGTGAATCACGGCTTAATCCAACAGAGGAAACTAAATTATCCATCCAGCCACCAACTGCATCAAAGGTTTGAGTAATGAATCCCTGTTTATCGCCATCTGGGATTGAGTCACTGATGGCTTCAAACTCATCATTGTTGGCAAAGGCTGATTGATCTCCTTCTTCAAGGGTATTTCCTACTTTAGACACAAAGTCTGCACCAAGAGGAATTACCCCATCAATGCAAACTAAAGCTACCATCCGCATCAGAGCAGCTTGATCATAGTTTTCCCGGATAGAACTGGCAAACTCAAAGGGATTCAAGCCAACCTTGTGAATTTTGCTATGGGCAAGTAATTCCCCCACTAATTTCAGACCCAAGTCAACCCCTTGAAGCTTGTCAGCTTTAGGAGTCAGTTTCTCTAAAAACGGGATCCACCTAAAGGTATCCCCGACTTTGTCAGCTAAAGCGGCTGCTGCGATCGCTTTGTCAGTTCTGTCAAACTTTTGATAAATTCCAACGGCTTTTTGGTATCCCTCATTGGGGTCTTCGTAGATGGCGAGGGCGCGATCGCGAATTTTCGTAATCACCTCGTAATCCTCTTCCCCAGTTAGCTTGCGAATGGTGTGGTTAAACCCCACGAGGTTTTCCCACTCCCCTGGGATCACAAAATCCAGTGCGTTCAGTATTTTTACGGTTAGGCTATCTGTTGACAGTTCATCAACTAACTCAATTATTGATTTACTCATAAAAAAACAAGTTTGAAGTTTGGAAACCCCGTTTATGGGGGGCCGGGTCGGAAAAACGAACGTCAAGTGCGGTTTTCACCCTGCTACCTAGCCTCGGAGGCTTGAAGCCCCGTCTAGGCAACAGGGGGGTGCTGACCTTAATATTTTCTCTAGATAGTTTCTCTAGATAGTTTTCGGTTAGTTTAACCTACACCATCATAACTATAACAATCGGATTTGAGTTGTGAAACTCTCCAAGACCGGAAGTGGAGCAACAGACCACAAGTCGAGGTATAGGGGCAATAATTTCACCATTGGTTCTTTGACCCCAAATCAATTGGGAGTGCGCTAAGCGTGGGATCTATTTAACTCATCGCTATCGAAAAATTATTGACACTCCCCGGTCGCGCATACGCGGGGATTCTTCGTTCAACGACCCATCTTGCTCAACCAAACCGGAGTCAGGAAAAGTAGAGGACAGATCTCCGGAAGAGTTCGGATCAATGATCCAGGTTCCGGTGTGCCCCACCGTACCTAAGGCTCTTTCAAGAATATTGATTGCAGCGTTGTGGTCGCGGTCTAATTGACAACCACATTTGCAGGCATGAGTCCTAGTTGATAGAGACTTTTTCACTACCTCGCCACATTGAGAGCAATTCTGGCTAGTATAGGCAGGATTTACTGCTACAGTCACCCTGCCAAACTTCTGACCAAAATGTTCTAGCCATTTTCTGAATTGATACCAACCTGCATCATTAATAGACTTGGCTAGACAGTGATTTTTAACCAAATTCCTGACTCTCAAATCTTGCCTTACGGCACGCTGCGCGAACGTAAGCGACCAAATCGTTAGATTGGACTACGCAACGCGCCAGTCTCTTGGCGTGTTCTTGACGTTGCCTACTTATTTTGAGGTGTGCCCTACCTAGTCTATTAATTGCTTTCTTACGGTTAGCTGAGCCTTTCTTTTTGCGAGATACTCGACGTTGATAAAATTTAAGGTTTTTCTCCCCTTTTCTGTAGAATCGAGGATTAGGTTCGGCATAGCTATTAGAGTCGGTATAGAACTCTTTTAGCCCCACGTCCAAGCCAACAGTATTGCCAGTAGGTCTTAAAGTTTCCGTACAATCAACGGAAACACCAAACTGAACATAATAGCCGTCAGCTCTTTTTACTATCCGAACCCGCTTGATCTGTTTTTTTTCAAAACGCCACAAGTCCCATGTACCCTTTAATCTAAGCCTTCCTATCCCTTTTTTGTCGGTGAATGTAATAGACTTTTTGTCTGGAGATATTTTCCAACCAGATTGCTTATATTCAACAGAACGGCAATGCTTTTGGAATTTGGGAAAGCCTTTTTTGCCAGGTACCTTTTTCTTGCAGTTATCAAAGAAACGAGCAATCGATGACCATGCCCTTTCAGCCGCAGCTTGACGAGCAGTCGAGTTCAGTTCATTGGCAAATGAAAAATTCTTGGCCAAGGTCTTACAATATTTGTTTAAATCATATTTATTTAGACCTTGATTGTCCATCCACAGACGAAGACAGCTATTTCGCACAAACTTGACAGTCCTAATCGCCTCATCAATGGATTGATACTGTCCTTTTTTTCCGTATGCCTTAAACTCAAGTATGATCATCAGAACTCGACCTCTTCTGCTATATTATTATGCTAGCAGACTTAGAACAAAACGACAAGTGGCATTGTTAAGCTGTTCAGCATTTAGATTGGGATACCTAAATCTCTCAAAGGGAACAGCGGATCTGGGAACAGCGGATCTGGGAAAAACCAATTTAAATACGCATCAGCTTACACTTTCTGTAGTGATACAAGATGAAATTCTCCCACTCCTAGAAGGCGCGTCAAGCCGCTATAAGCTTTCATCCCCGCTCGCTTTGTGACGGGGTTTTCAGCTGTTATAATCTTATAATTATGAAGAGCTAAGGGCTCAAGTCTCTAGGTCTCGGGTTTAACCTATTCCCGGAGAGGATGTCAAGGCTGTACGATTACCGGTGTTCCTATAGCCACCTTTTCAAATAAATCTCGGACATCTTTATTGAGCATTCGGATGCAACCGTGAGAAACAGCTTGTCCGACGAGTTCCTCAGCAGTTGTTCCATGAAATCCAATATAATTCTTCCCATTAGTCCAAAAACCAATCCAGCGATCGCCAAGGGGATTATTCGGCCCTGGAGGAATTACTTCACCTGTCCAGGGATGCTCCCAAGCTGGATCCTGAAGCTTTTGGATCACTTCAAAATTGCCTGTTGGTGTTTCCCAACCCGCTTTACCAATGGCAATTGGGTAACTGTTTAGCACTTGAGCCGCTTGATAGACATAAACACGACGTTCACTCAATTTAATCACCAAACGAGTAATTTGAGTAGCCTCTGCTGGGATGTCTTCTTCTAGAGGAAGATATATATCCGGGTCTCCAAGGGGTGGCAATTTTGGGACTTCAATTCCAGGCAATTGATTTTGATGTAAAACCTCTTTGGTAGTAGCGTCAGGACTACTGGTTTTTTCAGAGGCAGCTACCTGCTGTTGCCCATCAAGTATTGGAATTACTATACTCAAGCAGAGTAGCATTAAGCTCCGAGATAGCAATTTACCTCTCACCATTCCTAATGATTTTTTATTTATAACAACTTTATAACATCACTTTAATAGACTTGAAAAGCCACATTACCAAAAACCTTAACACCCAGGTTAGAATTGTTGTTTTTATAAAAAATTAGTAAATTTCCTGATAAATATTCCGGAAAAAATCTATGATTTCCGTAGATTTTACAGTAGATTAGTTAATTTTAAATCCTTCGATTAACATAAATATAAGTTAAGTTGATGATGAAAATTAAAAACTTGAATGTCTGGACAGGGACTACCTTGTCACTGCTGCTGTGTACCCTTGCTATGGCTCCCGCTAAGGCTAATCCAATGGGTGAACAAGCCCAAAACCGGATCCTCAAACAAGATAGGGGGCAAGAGCTTAACAAAGGTACTATCAAGAGTATCGTTGGCAATATGGTAAAGGTTAAGCTTGACAACGGTGAGAGCCAAACTGTTTGGCTACCGACTTCCAAGCTCAGGCAATGGCATTTGATAGAAGGTAAGCAAGTCTTGATGGCTGGGAATCGTATCGTTAATGTTGTTAGTTCAATTGCTTTGGCGAGTTCAGACACTAGGAGGGTTACCAGTAGTGTTAGCGAGGTGTTAGAGTCTCTCCAACAGAGGCGTATCGAACGGATGAACCGTATTCGGAGAACTGTCATTTCCACTCCTGTACAGCCAACAGTGACAACTCCTCCTCGAACCCCAATTGGGATACCTGTCAGAGCACTTTGGTAATGGTTCATGCTTGACAAGGCTTTGTCATAGTAATGAGGTACACAGGATTTTTTTCTTTGTTTCCTACTCCCTGCTCGGAAGCTCCCTATTCCCTGTTTCCTATAACCAATAAGGTAGCCCAATTGAAAATGGCTATCCTACTATTCCCATAAAAAATATTGCCCGGAGTTTTAACTCCGGGCTAATCAATAAAGTTGATTAAAATGGCCTAATCATTACCTGAACGGGTTACCGATAATTCTATTTTGGAGCTACAATATATGGAGAGGAAACCCCTTGAGCCTTATCTGATTTGACCAAAGCCTGATAAAGCATAGAGACCATTTCAGCATGAGTAGCAGGTTCATTGGGTCTGAGCAAGGTTTTGTCACTGTAGTTAACAACTATACCCGCTTCTGTTGCTGCTGCTACTTTATCAATCGCCCACTCAGGAATCTGATTCTTATCTCGGTAAATCTGTAAGGTTTTGGCTGGATTCGATGAAGGTTGAAGATCAAGACCGCTAATCAGGCTAACCAAAACCTGTACACGAGGAACCTTTTGCTCAGGACGGAACTTCTCTCCGGGATATCCTGACATGAAGCCGGTTTCGGTAGCTTCATCAATGGCTTTAGAGGCTGATTTATCAGTAGGTTTATCCTTATAATTTACTCGTTGTCGCTTCTTCTGCTCTTTAAACACTTTTTGAATTTGAGCAGCCAACTCTCCCCGTGTCACCGGTCTGTCCGGTTGAAATTTCTGATCCGGTAAGTTAATTAATACCTTCTTCTTGGCTAGAGGTCTCATGAAAGGACTTGCCCAATGATTATTAGGAATCTCTGCTGGTTGAATGGAGCGGAAATCGCTAACATCTATAGGGATAGTTTGTGATGAGGATTCGGCTTTGTCAGGACCTGTGCTACCGTCAGTAGTGCCATCTGATCCGGCTTTGTCAGAACCTGTGCTACCGTCAGTAGTGCTATCGCCTCGGGCTTTGCCCTTAGCCATGGTGCGGTCGGGATATCCTGTCGATGAGTACCCCGATGAGAATAGCCCCAGGAATTGATTAGTTTCTGAGTCCTCTGGTGAGTTATCTTGTTGAGCTGACCCAAGCATTAAACCGGTAGCTGGATCAGGTGAATATCCCCTAAACAAAGAACGATTTCTTGATTTGGACCATGAGGAACGCGCAGATGATGACTTACCCCCACCCGTGATTGATTTAAGGCTTGGGAATATTGATGATTCCCCCGTTGACTTAGATGATGCTATGGGAGAATCAACGGATTTTAAGCTAAATTTTCCCCGGTTGCCCCTCGTTCCCCAAAACAGAATTAGACCAATAGTAGCGAAGGCTACGATAATTGCCAGTAATTCATCAAGGTCTAGAATTGGTTTACGACTTGGCTGAGGAGCTGTTGGGGGTGATGTCCGCTCGGACGGTGATTGATTTGTCATAGAGATGGCTGAGATACATATCTTTTGACTGTTCCGGTTTTAAAGCCTAGGGATTGCTTTAAGTTACCTAGATTAAACCATAGCTATGTTTTTCACAAAAGATTCAAATTTTCCAACCCCAGGTTAATCTTACTCCCCAAAATACTAGTAAACTTGCCAGTGCTAACCAATCACACCAGCGTAAGCGCAGTTGATGCCACTCCACTTGATGTTCATTGGGACTAGTAAAGCCTCTGACAGTCATGGCACTAGCAATTTGCTCAGCCCGTAACAGCAGATTTTCCAGAAGCTTTTCCGCAACCATTAACCAAACTTGTAGGCTTCGGCTCAGACCGAGTTTTTTCCAGTTGATAGCACGAGTGCGTATGGAACGACCTAAATTCTGTACTTCTTCGAGCACTAGGGGGATAAAGCGCAAGGAAAGGGTTAAGGTCAGCAGAATTTCGGTAACTGGAACATTCAAACGCCGTAAGGGTTTGATTAAGCTTTCTAAACCTGCGGTAATTTCTTCTGGTGCTGTGGTAAGCAGGAAGAGACTTGAACTGTAAACTAGGATAAATAGAGTTGTGCTGATGCGGATCGCTAAATCTATTGAGCGACGAGTAATAGTAACACTAATCATAGTAAAGGCTTTACCACTCCAGATCACATAACGGTAGTCACTAGGTTGAGGTAGGGTGAGTTCTTCAGGTAGTCTGACTTGATGGTCAATGGCCATACCATCTGGAGCGATCGCAGTGATCAGGAAGACAAAACATGCCAGCATCAACAACCAACCCATTTGCTGACGCCACACCCGCCAGGGAATCCTAGCAGATAAGGTGATTAAAATCAGTAACGAGGATAACCCGATCCTAGAGTAGGGATTTGCCAACAGGGGTGCGATCAGAAAACTGGTCAACCAAAACATCTTGACCCTGGAGTCGAGGTGATGCATCCAGGTTACTGGTTGTTCCAAATACAGTCCGATGGGAAGCGATCGCAATAAGTCCATGTTAGTGCTGAGTGCTGAGTGGGGCAGTGGTCGAGGGGGTTAGTTGTCACACACGGGTAGCTCGATTCAGGTTGATTTGAGCTTCTTCTCCATCACGGACTTTTTTACCTCGCCACAGTAAGCGTAGTGGTGTACCGGTGAAATCTAATTGTTGGCGGAACTGACGCTCTATGTAGCGACGGTAGTTTTCTTTGAAGCGTTTGGGGTCGTTAACAAACAGGGCAATAGTGGGGGGTTTAGTTCTTACCTGGGTGCCGTAGTAGATTTTGCCCTGACGCCCTTGGCGATTGGTGGGAGGAGTGTACCAGCTAACGGCTTCTTGTAGGACTTCATTAATTACAGAGGTAGAGACACGACGTCCATGTTGATTGGCAGCGGTGTCAACTAAATCCAAAATTGTTTCGACTCGCTTGCCTGTCATGGCACTAACAAATATGATTTCAGCCCACTCGATAAAACTCAGTCGGTCTTTTACCTGTTTTTGGTAGTCATAGATAGTGTAGGAATCTTTTTCTATGGCATCCCACTTATTGACTACAATTACCGCAGCACGCCCTTCATCAGCAATACGTCCTGCCAGTTTTTGGTCTTGCTCTGTCACGCCATCTATAGCATCAATCACCAGTAGCACTACATCTGAGCGGCGAATGGCTTTGAAGGCACGATTAATGCCAAAAAATTCCGGTCCGTAAGTAACGTTTTTCTTTTTGCGAATGCCAGCGGTGTCAATCAACCGATAGGTTTGGGCTTCAGTACCCTTTTCTGGATCTGCTGACCGTTCTACTACCATATCAATGGCATCACGAGTCGTGCCAGAAATTGGACTAACGATGGAGCGATTTTCCCCAGTGAGGGTGTTCAATAAGCTGGACTTTCCCACATTGGGGCGTCCGACAATAGCGACTTTAATCTCTGGGATTTCTGGGATATTGTCTACATTGGGCAGGTAGGTAACCAGTTTCTCTAGTAATTCTCCTGTACCATTGCCATGAATTGCTGAGACCGGGAAGGGTTCTCCTAAATTCAGTTCCCAAAACTGGGAGGCTAGAATAATTCCTTGCTGGGGAGATTCACATTTATTGACAGCTAGCACAACTGGGGTATTTTGTATACGTAACCATTGCGCGATCGCTTCATCTCCAGCTGTGGGTCCGGCTTGACCATCCACCACCAACACTGCTGCACTAGCTTCAGCCAAAGCTGCCATTGCCTGTTCTCGAATCAAGGGCAAGAACTCGGTATTGTCATCAAAGACTAAGCCGCCAGTATCGACAACCAGGTAGTCTCGGTCTTGCCAGAAAGCAGCGCGATAAGTGCGATCGCGGGTTACTCCTGGTTGGTTGTGGACAATAGCATCGGTCACCCCGGCCAAACGATTGACTAGGGTTGATTTCCCCACATTCGGGCGTCCGATAACTGCAACAATTGGCAGGGCCATAAACTGGATGTCCTCAAAGGAGGAGTGTGAATGCTTTAGTCTTACATTTTATCGCAGTAAGCATTCGCAGGCTCTCAGCCCTCCGCCCTCAGCCCTCAGTCTTGGCCTTTGGGCCACGCTACGGGAATGGCTCAAGCTACGCCCACGCTACGGGAATAGCTGATCGCTGATCGCTGATGGCTGATGGCTGATGGCTGATGGCTGATGGCTGATTGCTGATTGCTGATTGCTGATAACTTACTCAGCACTTGGATCATAATAGTCATGACTCAAGCAAGGTACAGGCACAATTTCCCCTTCGACGTCCCCTAAGAGAACTTTTAACCCTGCACCACCAGCCTTAGTGCGGATATAAGCTAAACCAAACACTCCCTGGTCAGTTTCCGTCAAGCTGGTCAGCTTGCCCACTTTTTCTCCATCTACGGTAATGACACTTCCTAGGTCAGTAGGAGCACTTAAGCGGATACCCCATAGTCGTTGCTTCACTCCTTTGTAGGTATTCAAGCGCGCAATGGTTTCTTGACCAATGTAACAGCCTTTGCTAAAGGAAATGCTTTGCCATAAACCAGCTTCGAGAGGATTGTAATCTTCGGTCAGTTCATGACCTGGCGCAGGGCGTCCCTGTTGGATACGCAACTGTTCCCAAACGCGATCGCCTATGGGGATTGCTCCTGCTGTGGTTAAGGTCTGCCAAACTTGGGCAGCATTCTCGGCAGGGCAAATTACAGTATATCCAGGCATTGCCAAGCAACTCCCGACAGCGATGCGGACTTGATTATCCCCGAGCATCAGTTGCTGGTGACTAGCATCTTCTCCTGATATCTCGACACCCAAGCCTGTTAAGAGGGCATCACTAACCGGTCCAATCAAGGATAAAACAGCATGGTGATCCGATACATCCTGTAATGCCACTTGATCCATGGGAAAGATATAACGATCCAGCCACTCCATGATCTGCTGGCGGCAATTTGGAGAAACTAGTAATAGCACTGAATCTGCTAAGATATAGGCAGTAGCTAAGTCAATAGTCCGAGCTGTAGATGTGACAAAAACCGTCTCACAGCCTTGGCCTGGCCTTCGTGTTTGGAAGTCATTGGTGCTTTGATTGTGTAGATAGCGTAGTCGGTCATCACCAGATACTTTGATCAACCCCCAATGGCAACAATCAACTAAGGCAACTCCCTGACGGGCTGCTTCAATCCCTGCTGCATCATTGCCAAAGCTTACGGGAATCATCCGTGAAGCCACCGACTCAAACTTTGCCCCAGCCAGGCGCTGGGCATCTAGCAATTGGTCATTTGTCATTGGTATCTACCAGTGGCAATCCTGCCACAACTTCTTCTACTAGCTGTTTGGCTTTTGCATCTAGACACTGCCAATCCACCTCACCAGCCTGATCAATCAGCATCGGGTCAATTTCTACTGGCTGAGTGTCTAATTCAGACTGGGTGGGCTTATAGTCACGAAAACAGACTTGGAAACACAAATCCCATAAATTAATGGCTACTGAAGTATCTTGATGTGCCAAACACATCTCATAGCCCGGTATGGGTGTAGTAACGTTTTGATAGGTGACTTTCCAGTTTGTTGGCTCCAACTGTCGCCCAATTTGGTCTATTATACGAATAAACGTAGGTTGCATCAGCAGTTGAGCTTGTTCCCATGCCAGCGTATCCTTAAATAGGGGTTTCATTAATCCACTCCCACACAGCCCTTGAAGGGTGTTATTTTACCAGACATTAACTAAAACAGCAATATTCACCGGCTATCCGTCGCTCTTAATACTATACCGATATCTGCTCTATCCTAATAACCAGTGGACTATCATCTTTGAAAAATTCCTCTTCCGGTAGAGTATTCTAAGTTGAGCCAGATAATCGTAAGCATTCAGCGGTCAGCGGTCAGCTATCAGCGGTCAGCGGTCAGCGGTCAGCGGTCAGCGGTCAGCGGTCAGCGGTCAGCGGTCAGCGGTCAGCGGTCAGCGGTCAGCGGTCAGCGGTCAGCGGTCAGCGGTCAGCGGTCAGCGGTCAGCGGT
>NZ_JAAHGN010001440.1:0-1436 GCF_010672485.1 Moorena sp. SIO2C4
TCCCTCCTCCCAACCATCCCAGCCAGAAAACCTTGCCCCTCCTAGCAATTCTGAAGCATCTGAAGCAGTGGACACTGTATTATCCAAGGGAGGTTATGATTTCTCTGACTTAGACTGGGATGCTGATCAAATAGAGCAAGCTTTAGGGAAAATTAAAGATTGTTTTGGCGGAGAAATTATTGATTTAAATGATGAGCTGAGTAATAATGAAGTGATGCCCAAGGAGCCATTAGTAGAATCGTTTGTCAATGATACTCAGGCTATCTTTGACCAAGAGCAACCCCAATCATCAGTAGCCGAAAATCAACCTGATCCAAGACCGTTTCCTAGAAAGATTCACAACAAGCCTCAACAGTTACAATATGATCAAGATGGTGAACTATCTTTTTAGAATTATAAATTTGGGAATTGGGCTAGCAAAGGGAGCAGAGAGTAGGGAATATGGCATCAAAAATTATTTGTGATAATTTTTGATATCTAGAATTGGTAATTTAAATTTAAATTTAAATTACTAGGCTCCTATAGCGTTGGTATTTGAGATGGAAACCTGTATGGTCTTTTTTTATTGGACAATAAAACTGAGGTTCTCTTTCCCCTATTGCTAGCATGCCTATTGCCTTTTGCCTTTTGCCCCAATTCGTGTGTTTACAACCCAGAGACAAACCCTATAGGCGATGCAAAATTTCTGGTAATAGCTGACCTGGCACTTTAGAAAGGGCAAAGCTTTGTCCCGCAGGACCATTTTCCCGAGAGAATGCTCGAATGGTGTGGATTAGGTAATTCAGAGAAATTTGGTAGGTTTCCGGTTGCTCAACTGTACCCATACAAGCTTGGACATGTTGGTGTAGGGCAGCTTCTAAATGAGTTAACTTAGACCCTTTGCTTAAGGAAAATTGTGGGTGTGTCGCTAGCTGGAAATTAACTAGCCCCAAGTTGTTGTAGGTAGCTATAATATCAAAATTAACTGGTACAGGTGATCTGTTATGGTTAGAGACTTGGTCAGAAGGGTGTGGTTGATATCCTGCGATCGCAAGAGCATTTTCATAAGCCGTTATACATTGCTTAAAGTATTCTGCTTTTGCCCCATATTCCTCCTTTAACTGGTCGGCTAAGTGCCAGTAGGCGGTACCTAGGTTATTCTGGGTTGCAGCATAGCCAGCTGGGTCAACCTCCGGTTTCCGGTATTTGAGAGCATCTTGATAGGCATATATGGCTAGCTTCAACCAGACTGTTGGTTGTTCGTGCTGGGCAAGACTCCAGTAAGTCGTACCCAGGTTATTTTGAATCATTGCCCAATTCTGAGGATTGGATGTGGTGTCATGATGAGAGATGGCTTCTTGGTAGGCTGCGATCGCTTTCTTTAAATTCGGCACTGGTGATTGATGTTGCGCTAGATTCCAGTAAGCCGTTCCTAAGTTATTCTGGGTTGAAGCATA
>NZ_JAAHGN010001441.1:0-1436 GCF_010672485.1 Moorena sp. SIO2C4
GACAGCAGGACGTAGAATTGCTGCTCAATTAAGACCAGGAGGCTCTTCCCCGATTCAGATAGAAAGTGATGGCACAGTCTTTTGACAAAATTTGACCTGCTCAATTGGGTACTCAAGTCTAGTTGGGATCGGAAAACAAAGCGGTGAGGGAGAACCCAGAGTTGTCAGTCAGATCAGCCCAGGCTTCCAAAGAAGATTCTGCTGCTGCAAAAACAACCAGCACAGACACAGAGTTGGTATTGCAGTGCCAACAGGGGAACCAGCAGAGTTTTCGCCAACTATACCGACGCTATCAGCAGCGCGTCAGGTCAACTATCTATCAGCTATGTGGTGCTTATGCTCTTGATGATTTAGTACAAGAGGTGTTCCTACGAGTTTGGAAAGGCTTACCAAAACTACGGCAACCTTCACAGTTCTCCACCTGGCTTTACCGCATCTGCTGGAATGTGGCATCGGATCAGCGGGGCAAATTGCAACGGCAACGTGCCTTCAACCTTCAACTTCCAGAGGACACAGCTGATCTACCCCTCAAAAATGCCAAATCCTCCTACACTCCTGATCTGATGCAGTTGCACTATCAGGACATTATTCAACAAGGTATGCAACAGCTGAGCTTGAACCATCGTGCTGTGCTGGTGCTACATGATTTAGAGGATTTGCCACAAAAGGAAGTTGCTAAAATTTTGGGCATAGCTCTCGGAACGGTTAAGTCTCGTCTTTTCCACGCTCGAACTTCCCTACGGAAATATATCATCCAACAACAAGGAGAGATGCCATGACTCAGTTTCAACCTGATGACCAACAATGGCAAGCATTTCTGCGCCAACATCGACCTAGTCCTCCACCAGCAGCATTTGACTTGGAGGAACGAGTTATCAATGCGATCGCTAAATCCCCACCGCCTACTCGTAAACCAGAGCTTTGGTTGCTTCCCTCAGCGATCGCTGTTGGTTTACTGATGGCTTGGAGTGGTTACCGCACCCACAATTTAACCACTCTAGAAGCTTTCTTAGAGAAAAATTGGCATGGAGTTGTGGGAGAGACATCGGTGAGCAATGTCATTCATACTCCACCAGCTGATTGGATGATCTTAGCCAATACTGGACAATAAATGAAATAGTAGGAACCATCACCTCAGGATCACCTATAGAGGATAAGGTTTGACCTGTCAAAAGGTTTGCTCTAGCCTAGGCTATGGCAAGGGAAAAGTGTTTTTTTTCCCTTCAACCTTCAACCCACCTTCAAGCTTCAACCCACCTTCAAGCTTCAACCCACCTTCAACCTTCAACCCACCTTCAACCTTCAACCCACCTTCAACCTTCAACCTTCAACCTTCAACCTTCAACCTTCAACCTTCAACCTTCAACCTTCAACCTTCAACCTTCAACCTTCAACCTTCAACCTTCAACCTTCAACCTTCAACCTTCAACCTTCAA
>NZ_JAAHGN010001442.1:0-1429 GCF_010672485.1 Moorena sp. SIO2C4
TCCCCATTAAGATGTAGGGTGGGCAGTGCCAAAGATAGATAACAGCAGCTAGAGATAGCATGAGTAGGCACTGCCCACCCTACTAACTGAATATAGTAGATGTAGATTTAGATGTAGGGTGGGCAGTGTCAAAGATAGATGTAGATGTAGGGTGGGCAGTGCCAAAGATAGATAACAGCAGCTAGAGATAGGATGAGTAGGCACTGCCCACCAAAGAATTAATCACAATAGAATATTGATGTAGGGTGGGCAGTGCCAAAGATAGATAACAGCAGCTGGCGATCGCATTAGTAGGCACTGCCCACCAAAGAATTAATCACAATAGAATATTGATGTAGGGTGGGCAGTGCCAAAGATAGATAACAGCAGCTGGCGATCGCATTAGTAGGCACTGCCCACCCTACTAACTACTAACTAACTCACCCAATTTAAAAATACTATAATAAACCAAGACTCTGAATAATCTCCTTCAAAAATGGAACCATTAGCTGCTGCCGTTGTCGCTATTTCTACTGTGCTCGCCACGAAAGCCCTAGAAAAAACTGGGGAAAATGTCGGGCAAGTTGTCTGGAACCAGACTAACCAGTTTGTGGAATCCCTGAGAAACCAGTCTCCAAATACAGTAATGGCTATCGAGCAAGCCCCAGGGGTACCTCTCGATTATGCCAAAGTGGTATTGGAGCTAGAGGCAGCAGCAAAGCAAAATCCGGAAGTTGCCCAAAGTATCGAGCGTTTAGTGACTACTGTTGATGCTGAAGCTTTGCCTAACTTAGAGGAAATTATTGAAGAGATTACCAAAGCCTTGGAATCCCACCAGGCTACTAGTGAGACTTACAACATTGAGAATGTAAAAAACTTTGCCAAAAGGGATATTAATCAAGGTAATACTAATATTGGAAGAGATAGTATTGGAAGAGATAGTATTGGAAGAGATAATATTGGAGGAGATAGTATTGGAAGAGACAAAATAACTAATAATTATAATTGACTGCAGTCGCCTGGGAGGCAGGTTAACCAAACTCGACCAAATCAAGCACCCCCACTACCTCCGTATTATGTCGAGCGCCCGGAAGTAAGCCAACGACTAAAACAAATTCTTTTATCCCAAGAAACTGCTAGAACTGGCACTTTAGTGGTTAGTGCCATCTATGGTTTAGGAGGCATTGGTAAATCCACCTTAGCTGCAGCCTTAGCCTATGAACCAGAGGTTCAATCCCATTTTCCCGATGGGATTTTTTGGGCAACCTTAGGTCAGCAACCTGATATTTTATCGTTTCTAAGTACGTGGATACAGCAATTAGGCGATTATGACTTCAAACCGATTAACATTGATAGCGCTTCTTTACAACTAAGAACGTTATTATCCGATAAAAAAGCCTTGTTAGTGGTGGATGATGTTTGGCATCCTGAGCATGTTGAACCCTTTCGA
>NZ_JAAHGN010001443.1:0-1429 GCF_010672485.1 Moorena sp. SIO2C4
TGCACCTCAAGTAGCGTGAGCTTTTAGCTCACCGCTGACCGCTGACCGCTGACCGCTGAATGCTTAAAGTGTTACTTGATAATTAACAATTATCATAGGACTCTTTTGACGGGTGTTTGTTGCTATGGACGTTTCTGATTCCCAATCTGATTCCCACATCATTACCTACAGCCCTGCCTACACTTTGGTTCCGACTTACGAATGCTTTAATCGCTGTAGCTACTGCAATTTTCGGGCGGAAGCGGGGAGCAGTCCTTGGTTGAGTGTGGAGGATGCGGAAAATCAGTTAAGGTTGCTTCAGTGTCAGGGTGTTTGTGAAATTCTGATTCTTAGTGGTGAGGTTCATCCTAGGTCTTCACGGCGCAAGGCTTGGTTTCAACTAATTTATGATTTGTGTGACCTGGCTTTGTCTCTGGGATTTTTGCCCCATACTAATGTTGGACCGTTGAGTTGGGAGGAGATGGCGCGACTCAAGCAGGTGAATGTGTCTATGGGGTTGATGTTGGAACAATTAACACCGGAGTTGCTCAAAACCGTTCACTGCTATGCTCCCAGTAAGATACCAGAGGTGCGACTACAACAGTTGCAATGGGCGGGAGAATTGGGGATTCCCTTTACGACCGGTTTGTTGTTTGGCATTGGTGAAACTGAGCAGGATTGGTGGGAAAGTTTAAATGCGATCGCACAAATTCATGGTGAGTATGGTCATATCCAAGAGGTCATCCTGCAACCTTACAGTGAGGGCACTACAGAAATCTTTCATAGTCAGTCTTTCGGTCTTAATCACCTGGTAAAAGTGATTCGGAAGGCGCGTCAGATTTTGCCCTTGGATATTACTATCCAAATTCCTCCCAATTTAGTTGATACTGTTGGGAACTTGCCTCAACGGTCTTCTGCTCTATTAGCGTGTTTGGAGGCTGGCGCACGGGATTTAGGAGGAATTAGTCCCAAGGATGAGGTGAATCCCGATTATCCTCATCCCCATAGTTATCGATTGCGCGAAGTGATCGAACCAGCTGGATGGACGTTAGTAGCGCGTTTGCCAGTTTATCCTAAGTATGACAGTTGGTTACCTGCGAGATTGCGACAAGTGGTTGAGAGATGGCGGATTGGTGATAGGTAATTGGTAATAGATAATTGCTAGACCTCTTGTCCTAACACAAGCTGGAACCAAGATTCCGATAATTTCGTCTCGTCAGAGGTGAAACGATTGACCGACAAGCCTGATGTCAAACAGGAAGTGTGCTCAACAAGTACGTAGCAACTATGTTATCCGACTTCTCTGGCCAAAATCTCCAAGGTCGCTCCTTTAAGGGTCAAAACCTTACAGGAGCAAACTTTAACCACGCTGACCTTCGAGGTGTAGACTTCACCAATGCTCTTTTGAAAGGAGCGACCTTTAGCCATGCTAGGAGTGGACTACGGTATT
>NZ_JAAHGN010001444.1:0-1424 GCF_010672485.1 Moorena sp. SIO2C4
TCCCCCAATTCTGGGGGGAAATTGAGTTAAAGTCCCCCAGAATTGGGGGATTTAGGGGGCTTGTAGCTAAAGGTAGTGAGGTCGATTCATCTGAAAACAGCTGTAAACAAGACATTAATAACTCCAAGGATTGATTGGGAGTCATCACGTCTAAATCATAGGCAATCGCACCTTCAACCTGGGCTTCTCTGGTAGTTACTAAAAGCCGACAGCCATCCCCAGCGACTCGAAAGGGTTCAACATGGTCAGGATGCCAAACATCATCCACTACTAGCAAGGCTTTTTTATCGGATAATAACGTTCTTAATTGTAAAGAAGCGCTATCAATGTTAATCGCTTTGAAGTCATAATCTCCTAATTGCTGTATCCAGCTACTTAGAAAGGATAAGATATCAGGTTGCTGACCTAAGGTTGCCCAAAAAATACCATCGGTAAAATGGGATTGAACCTCTGGATCATGGGCTAACGCAGCAGTAATGGTGGATTTTCCAATTCCTCCTAAGCCATAGATGGCACTAACTACTAAGGTGCCAGCTTTTGATGTTTCTTGGGATAAAAGGATTTGTTTTAGTCGTTGGCTAACTTCCGGGCGTTCCACATAATACAGAGGTAGTGGGGGAGCTTGATTGAATCGAGTTTGGTTATTCATATTCTCAATGTTGTAATTTTAACTAGTAGCGTAGCTTGGTGGGATTCCAATGCTTTAGTAATCTCTTGAATAATTTGCTCTAAATTAGGCAAAGCTTGAGCATCAACAGTAGTCACTAAACGCTCCATAGCTTGGGCAACTTCCGGATTTTGCTTAGCTGCTGCTTCTACTTCCAATACCACCTTGGCATAATGAAGAGATTGCTCTGGGGTTTTCTCGATCGCAGTTACTGTATCTGGAGACTGTTTTCTGAATAATTCCAGAAACAACCGCTTAGGTGTGTCCCAGAGAGCTTCCCCTACCTTGTGCCCGATTTTTTCTACGGCTTTAGTCGCTACCAGAATACCAACAGTAGCAATAGGTAAACTCACAGTTGTTAATGGTTCCATAGTTGAACAAGATTACTCAAAGTTAAAGTATATTATAGTATTTTTAAATTGGGTTTAGATATTTTAGAGTTTAGTAGGGTGGGCAGTGCCTACTAATGCGATCGCCAGCTACTGTTATCTATCTTTGGCACTGCCCACCCTACATCAATATTCTATTGTGATTAATTCGGGCGGTGGGCAGTGCCTACTAATGCTATCTCCAGCTGCTCTTATCTATCTTTGGCACTGCCCACCCTAGATCTGGGTTTTAGTGAGTTAGTTAGTAGGGTGGGCAGTGCCTACTAATGCGATCGCCAGCTACTGTTATCTATCTTTGGCACTGCCCACCCTACATCAATATTCTATTGTGATTAATTCGGGCGGTGGGCAGTGCCTACTAATGCTAT
>NZ_JAAHGN010001445.1:0-1422 GCF_010672485.1 Moorena sp. SIO2C4
TCCATCATCGGAGTGGTGTCCGTGGTACAGGATATCACGAAGCGCAAGCTAGAGGATGATGTCCTCACCCAAGCCTATGAAGAGTTAGAACAACGAATATTAGAACGGACAAAGCAACTAGCAGCAGCTAATCAAGTCTTAAAAGCTGAAATCAGAGAGCGACGCCAGGTTGAGTCGGAATTAGGCAACAACCTAGAGCTGCTTAACCGATTTTTGGAATATGTACCCGCAGCTATTGCCATGTTCGATCAGCAGATGAGGTACCAGTTTGTTAGTCGCAACTGGTACTCAGAGTACAACATATCTGATGACAACATCATTGGCAAAAGCTACTACGAGGTATTTCCAGAAACTCCTGAGGGTTGGAAGAAAATACACCAACGGTGCTTAGAGGGTTATTCAGCAGAGTGTGAAGAAGATTTGTTTATTCGCGCTAATGGTGAACAACAGTGGCTCAAGTGGGAAATCGGTCCTTGGGTTGACATTGCTGGGAAAATTAGCGGTATCATTATGAGTACTGAGGTGATTACAGAGCGTAAAGAAGCTCAAGAGGCCCTCAAACGACTTAATCAAGATTTATCCCAATCTAATCGTGAGTTAGAACAGTTTGCTTACGTGGCTTCCCATGATTTACAAGAACCACTGCGAGCCATTAGTAGCTACACCCAACTCTTAGCTAAAAAATACCAGAGTAACCTGGATGCTCAAGCAGATAAGTATATTCATTACATCGTAGATGGCGCTACTAACATGCAGCAGTTAATCCAAGATCTGCTGAGTTTTTCTCGGGTGGGAACCCATGGTAAAGAATTAGCAGCTACTGACTGTGAGGTAGTACTGAATCGGGTTTTAGACAATTTAAATGTAGCGATTATCGAGAGCGATGCCATAGTTACCCATGACTCCTTACCTGTAGTTATGGGGGATGATATACAACTGAGTCAACTTCTGCAAAATCTGATCGGTAATGCCATTAAGTTTCGCAGCCAAGAGCTACCCAGAGTCCATATTTCAGCGGAACTGAAGGCTAAAGAATTTATCTTTTCAGTTCGTGATAATGGTATTGGTATTGAGCCTGAATACTTTGAGCGCATCTTCACTATTTTCCAGCGCTTGCATACCCGCCGTGAGTATCCCGGCACAGGCATTGGTCTAGCAGTTTGTAAGAAGATTGTAGAGCGTCATGGCGGAAAAATTTGGGTAGAGTCAGAGCTAGGAGTAGGCACAACATTTTACTTCTCAATACCACAGCATCACCAGGATTTAAACATTATCTAGAAATTTCAGGAACTGGCATCATGAATATTATCACAAATACTCAACCAATTGATATTCTGCTGGTAGAAGATTCGTCGAGTGATGCCGAACTCATTTTAGGCATTATGTGATAGCAACCTATCTAGTAACTTTCATTGGGTTGAT
>NZ_JAAHGN010001446.1:0-1422 GCF_010672485.1 Moorena sp. SIO2C4
TCGCTGCGCGATTGGCCGTAGGCCACGCTACGCGATGCTCGGTACGAGCCGCTGCGCGAACGCATCCACCAACCGTATCCTAAACTCTTCCTTTTATTCCCGATTCCCAATTCTGAATTCTAAATTCTAAATTCTAAATTCCCTCAAGTTGTCAATTTTCCTTTTATCCCTTATACTAGTATTATCGGAATATTTAAAGGGGAGACAACAGATGAACAAGTGCGTTGGAACTACTGAAGCAGCATCTCTATTAGGAATTTCTTCTCGAAGATTGCGCCAACTCCTAGAGAAGGGTCGGGTCCGGGGTGCCTATAAAAGCGGGAAATTCTGGATTATTCCTCTGTTCAACCATTTGCCACAAATTACTAAAGGTAATCGTGGACCAAAGGGGAAATGGCGCACTAGTCGTACAACCGCTTTAGCTAAAATTAATGTCAATCGCAATCACATTGGCTCGAATATCAAGAAAAGCCCCAAAGACCGGAAGCCAGTGATTTCAGTTAAACGAAAGGGCACTAATCTCTACGGTAATGAGGTGGAAATCCTTGGTCCGTGTAAGATTGTTTATCAGCCGGATAATCCCCTTGATTGTGGTGCTCGTTTGTGGATCGAAACCTTCAGTGATATTCACTTTATTGGTGGGAGTTTTCCGGCTATTAAGTAGTCGGACAAAACTAAAATTAACTCTTTAAATAGGGAGCAGGGAGCAGGGAGCAGGGAGCAGCAGGGACTTATTGTAGGGTGGGCAAATGACAGAATTCCAGATTATATGGTGATTGGCTATAAATTTGCCCACCCTACTACCCCACAGCGCGATCGCTCTCCCCGCGCCCCCGCCACTATTGCCGCTGTAAGGCATGTTTTCCCTTGACTTTTGCTAACATTTATTTATCGACGTTTTTCCTGATAAATACTGAAATTAATGACTTATCTATTAACAGAGGCTTTTCAGAAAGCACAAAATTTACCAGAAGAGATACAAGACGAACTTGCTCATCAGTTAATCGAAGATATTGAGAATGAACTTAAATGGCTAAAAACATTATCACAATCTCAAACCTCTTTCCTAGACGAATTAGCCCGTAAAGCATTAAATGAATCTAAGATAGGGGAAACGAAAGTTATGGGTTTTGATGAATTATGAAGTTTTTAAGTTATTGTAGGGTGGGCAAATGACAGAATTCCTGATTAAATGGTCAATGGCTATGAATTTGCCCACCCTACTACCTCCCGATTCCCGATTCCCGATTCCCGATTCCCGATTCCCGATTCCCGATTCCCGATTCCCGATTCCCGATTCCCGCTTCCCGATTCCCGATTCCCGATTTCCGATTCCCGATTCCCGATTCCCATGAACTCCCCACAACTAAAACCAGCCTTCAATCTCTTCGTTTTTTCACATTTTCTTCAACTTTTCATATT
>NZ_JAAHGN010001447.1:0-1421 GCF_010672485.1 Moorena sp. SIO2C4
TATAGCGCTACGCGCAAGTCAGCAAGGTTCTTGGGTCAGAAGTCAAAGGTGCGCTTTCCGTTCTCCGTAGGAGACGCGGGGCGCGTTCGGCGAATTAAATTCGCCACGGGTCGCACCTAAAAGTAAGCGATTACTTACGTTTCGGAGTTATGGAATGTCAAACATCTTAATGGGTAGTGCTATAGCTTTTTCTTTAATTAGTGTAATTTATTCAGCTAAGCGATCGCACCCTGATTTTCCGCTGGTTTTAACTCATCTAGTTAAACTCTTGTTATTGACCTAATCTAGGATTTCCTGATTTAAGCTGCTGTGGCCTCGATATAATTACTGAAATTTCAGCGGAAATTTAACAATTTTAAATAGGTGATATCCGTAAATTGCACATGATCATGTTTTGTGATCTGTTTCCTCAGTGCATCAAAAGTTGGACTGATTGCTGCCTGTGATCAGAACTTGCTTTTGCAACCTAGGAAATACAAGAAAAAGCTCAACTCGAACACCAACGAGCTGAACAACTCCCAGAACGGTTACGACAGCTGGGCATTAATCCCGATGAAATTTAACATAGGGTGTTGCTAACGCGCAACAATTATTCTCGTTATCTGTTGTCAGCTTGGGTTAAGGTTAAATGCAGCCTTACTAATGAATTTCTCATCCTTAACTGTTTCCCTTAAACCCGAAATTACCCTCACCCCTGTTGAGGGAAATATTGTGATCCAATCTTCAAGCCGTAAGCTGACATTTCATCAACCGGAACCGGGATTAAAAACTGCTCTAGATGCTCTGAAACAGGGAACCCACACCCCCTGACAAGGGTAGGTTTTTTACTTTGGAGATAGGTAATAGGTAATAGGTAATAGGTAATGGGTAATGGCTAATCGGTAATGGGTAATGGCTAATCGGTAATGGCTAATCGGTAATGGGGACCGGTCCCCTAACCCCTGTGAGCCGTCATCCCCTGAGCTTTCTCCCCTTGCGATCGCTATCCCCATGGTAGGGGATTATTACTTCGATTGTCCTGAGATTGATTGGGATGCGTTCGCGAAGCGGTTCCAAAGGAACATCGCGTTTACTATCTCTCGCTTCCCCTATCTCCATCAAGTCGAAGCAATTTATGTTAGCTTCTGTGGTAGCAAAAGCTTAACAACTGATGCACCCAAGGGCAAACAACCAAACACCCATGAATGCTTCCCCCACCTGCGTTCTCGTGGTGGGGGTGTCCGTCTTAATTACAAGGTTTTATCCCTCGCGACAGGCGGCATTCTCGCGCCTGTTGCCAGAACTTTTGCGCTTACTATTCCCCCAAGTCGTTGTCTTGATGCAATAGCGAGTGGGGGAAACCACGCCAGTTGCTCATGGGGGAAACCCCCAAGACCGCACTGGCTCCCCAAGACCGCGCTGCATCGCTTCCGCTATGGGGA
>NZ_JAAHGN010001448.1:0-1414 GCF_010672485.1 Moorena sp. SIO2C4
GGCTTTCTACTTCCTAATACTTGAGACTGATCTCGAGTTAGAGTCTTTCTGGTTTGGCTTTGTCGTAGATTACCCATGAGCTTGACTAAATCTTAAATACTCGGCAAACGTCACCTAATCATGATATAGCCGAATCGCACTGAGGGGGTTCACCTCAAGACCGCGCTACATCCCTACCAACGTGGCATAGGTCACCTAGTTAACTCAAGCAACAACAGAGCAGGGGTAGGGTGGGCAAATGATGAGAGTTTGGCAATAGATCAGTTATCATGTCCATTTGCCCACCCTACAGAGTGCGATCGCACTACGAGGCAAGCGATCACGACAGACCTTATTTCATTTACTGGAATTCTCTATCAATTTTTGCAGGGTTTTACTTGCTATTTCCATTCTTTGGGTGTGATCCACTTCTTCTTCCTCGTCAGACTCATCCAGTTCTTCTTCTTCGTCATACTGATCCGCTATGGGAGGGTCTTTGATCATATCCCAATCAAACCTTTCCATTATTTCCTGAAATAATTTCCCTTTCTCTTCGGCTGTTAGACTGCCGATCATATGCTCCAAAAACTTTTTGTCTTGTTTCGTGTCTTCTTTACCTAGTACTAGATTATAGCTATATCTCTCCAAGGATCCAGCTATTAAAGAGTTCCTTCTCATTGTAGGTGGCTGCTTTTCATATCTTGTATTTGGTAATTTTTTGAAATCCTTGGCTCCTTGACGGTAATTTTCATTATTGAGCTCTATTGTTAATAGAGAACCGCGATTTTCTACTTTAGCTCTCTTGCCCATCGCTAACATTGTTACACTCACTGGTGCTTCTTCTTCCAGAGGGAGAAAGTAAAGCAATTGAGGGTACGATTCATCTTCGTTTTCTGTTTTTTCGTAAGCCTTTAGTAACTCTTTCGCCTTTAAGGCATCTTCATAACTCCAAAACTCTAAATCAATATCTTGTGGGGTTCTCTCAAAACCATATTCCGTTTTTGCTGCGAAACTACCACCGATTCTATAGTTTAATGTTTCCAACTGTTTTTTAACAATATCGGCTATCCAGTCAATTAATTGTTTCTTTTGGTCATCCTTTTCCTCAGGAGCTCTTTGCACAGGTTTCTCATAATTGGATATTGGAAACATTGTTAAAGGGGTGTTAAGTATAGAAACAGGATGTTGTAATGCCTCTTTTCCTTTCAAATTTGCTTCCTTTTCAAATCCCGCATCATCGTTTATATTTATCCCACTTTTAAAGTTTATCGTAGACCGCAATTTACCTTGGTTTTGCTGCACCACATGGGTCAATTCATGGGCAATCAATTCCTGCCCTCCTCGACTCCCAGGGTTATATTCCCCCTGCCGAAAGAAGATATCTTTACCTGTAGTAAAAGCACGAGCTTGAATAGATTGATTCAACTGGTCAGAT
>NZ_JAAHGN010001449.1:0-1414 GCF_010672485.1 Moorena sp. SIO2C4
TTTTTTAATCAGTCCCTCTCCGTAAGGAATACCGGACTCTCGGGAAAAGCCGATAGCTGCCGGGACACCGGAATCGGGTACAGCAATCACCATGTCCGCATCTGGTGTTGACTCTTTTGCCAGCTGACGCCCTAGGCGTAACCGATAGCTAAACACAGTTTGATCATCCATGATGCTATCAG
This sequence comes from Moorena sp. SIO2C4, assembly GCF_010672485.1. Taxonomy (NCBI): domain Bacteria; kingdom Bacillati; phylum Cyanobacteriota; class Cyanophyceae; order Coleofasciculales; family Coleofasciculaceae; genus Moorena; species Moorena sp. SIO2C4. The sequence continues at coordinate 183 of NZ_JAAHGN010001449.1, forward strand.
GGCGAGCAAAGTAAATCATCTCAAAGATACAAACTTTGCGCTCTGGCTTTTGACTCCAGTCGAAGGAAGCAATGCCTTCGTCATTAATCCAGACTAATTCTCCCGGTTCCACATCCCGCAGATAGTCAGCACCGATAATATCTAAACCACAGGTTTCTGATGCCAGGACGTAGCCCCCAGAATTGCCACCTAAGGTGCCAATCACTAGAGGGCGAATGCCATTGGGGTCACGAACACCCATTAATCCATCCGGTGTGCCAATCACTAAACTAAACGCTCCTTGGCAAGATTGAAAGGCACTCATTGCTGCCTCCAACCACCCTTTGCCATGGTTAACCTCTGCAGCGATCCCTAGGGCGATTAGTTCTGAATCGGTAGTGGTCATCAAGTTAGAGTTATGCTTGAGTAAATCATCACGTAATTGGATAGTGTTGACCAAGTTACCGTTATGAGCCAAAGCCAACGGTCCTAAGGGAGTTTCCACCACGGCTGGTTGAGCATTGGCGATATGGCTAGAACCAGTGGTAGAATAGCGGTTATGACCAACGGCAATCTGACCAGGTAGCTGATCCAAAATTTCTTCATTAAAGACCTGGGAGACTAGCCCCATATCTTTGTAGACATGGAGCTGCTTGTCATCAAAGGTAGCAATCCCTGATGATTCCTGACCTCGGTGCTGTAGGGCAAATAGACCAAAGTAAGTCAGCTTAGCGACATCTTGCTCTGGTGCATAGATACCAAAGACTCCGCAAGCTTCCTCTGGCTTGTCCAAGTGCTGGGGATAGTCATCCTTGGACTGATCACAATATTGGTCAGAGGAAAGGGATTGGTTGGACATCATAACTATTATGGGTTGCTCCTAATTGCGGCATGAAGTCGATTTAACCTAAATCCCAAGGGGATTGGTTTTGTATATTTAATTAAACTTAATGTTTCCTTAACGATATCACCTATACGATATTATTGTGGGTTAATGTCGGCAATTCCTGGGTATTCCTAAAGCGGTTACTGCATTTTGCCCCCCGAAACCAAAGCTAAAACATAGTGCCTGCCTGACTTGGCACTGACGCGCTATAGTTACGAAATCCAAATCCCATTCCGGTTCCCTCAACCCAATACAAGGGGGTAAGGTTTGGTGTTTTAAAGCGATTAGACACAAAGCAGTACCAATGGCTCCAGAAGCACCAAGAGTGTGACCGGTGGCTCCTTTGGTAGAACTGATTGCCACCCCA
>NZ_JAAHGN010000145.1:0-10435 GCF_010672485.1 Moorena sp. SIO2C4
TAATTGAAAGTCTTGGGAAAACCCCCATTGCGCGTAGCGCATAGGCTATCAGCTAATGCGCTACGCGCACGCTACTTGAGGTGCTTATGCGCTACAGATGGTGCTATTTGAAGTGCTAGCAGGCGCTTTAACTGCACGGGGTCGGATGAGTAAAACAACCAGGGATTTTCAACCAACCGTACTAGCCCCCCCAGCTTGTTTACTAGCTCCCGTTGATTACCTGACGGCTGACAGCTGATAGCTGAATGCTTACAACTATTAAGCAAAACTATTGGTAGAATGCAGTTTTTGGTTTAAATGCAGCCTGGTCTGATCTTGTGTCGATTACACAAGTGTGTCTTTTATGTAGATGGTGGAGATTGCACACTAGATTATTTTCTACCATGATAGATTTTGGATCTGTTTTGAAATTATGTCACTTTAAAAAGTGGCATAGTTAAATGCTATTATAAAAATCAGCTGCTATAATGTAGCCGGTTTTAATTCGGTAAGGTATAGGAAAGGGAACAGGGAATAGGGAACTTCGGATCAAAAATTATCACAATTCCTACACGGATTGCTAGAGATTTTTCTAGTTATCATAGGAAGCGATGCAGAGGTGCGACCCGTGGCGAATTTAATTCGCCAACGGAAAAAGCACCATTACGGTCTTGGGGGTTTCCCCCATGAGCGACTGCATCAAGACAATGCTTATCTATTCTGTAAACCCTACAGCATGTCGAATCAGACTTATAACTGGCAGCGATTTTGGTGTTCTCCCTCTGAGCGCTTCGATTTAGGCTATGATGGTTACTTATGCGATCCAGACGTTAAATCGGTCAACGGTTACAATCCCAATCCTAAGTTGGTAACCTTTAGGGAAATTTCTGAAATACCCTGCCTCATACTCCTCGGTGAACCGGGCATCGGCAAGACTCAAGCCATGAAGGAGGAAGAAGATAAGGTGACTGCTGAGCTTGAAAATACAGACGATGAAATTCTGTCACTTGATCTTCGATCAGTTTCTACGGAAGATAAACTCAATAAGAAACTGTTTGAAAGCCCAAAATTTATTAGGTGGCAATCTGGTAGCCATGGCCTTTCGGCCACGCTACGCGAACGGCTCCACATATTTTTAGATAGTCTTGATGAATGCCTTTTACGACTAGAAACAGTGGCAGCAATTTTAGTTGATGGGCTTAAGGATTATAAGGAACATGTTAACTGTTTAACTCTTCGGATTGCTTGTAGACCAGCGGTATTACCATCTGTGCTTGAGTCAGAACTAAAGGAAATTTTTGGGGAAGATTCCCTAGGAATATATCAGCTAGTTCCACTTCGTCGTAAAGATGTTGTTAAAGCAGCAGAAGCTAACGGAATTGCTCCAGAATCTTTCTTAGAAGAAGTTTCTATAAAAAACCTTGTGCCCCTAGCTATCAAGCCGATCACCCTAAACTTTCTGATGAAGAGTTACGGTGATCGTGGTCAGTCTCTCGAAAATAAGAGGATTGATGAAATTTATCTTGATGGCTGTCGCTGTTTATGCGAAGAAAGTAATTCTAGCCGTCGTGACTCACGTGCTATGGGTGGTCTCGATCCAGACCAGCGCCTGATCATTGCTGCTCGGATTGCGGCTGTTACAATTTTTGCCAATCGATTTGGTGTTTGTAATGGAACATATGCAGATTGTGCTCCATCTAAAGATGAGCTAGTTCTAATTGAAAATCTCTGCATTGAGACCGAAGTTGCTAATAGCAAAAATTTTGATATCACTGAACCAGCTATCAAAGAGGTTTTAGATACTGGCTTGTTTTCATCCGGTGGTGAAAAGCTGATAGGGTGGTCTCATCAGACCTATGCTGAGTTTCTAGCAGCATGGTATTTGAAGGAACATCATGTATCTGTCTCCTTATTCCAGAGTCTTTTCTATTTATCTAAGGATGAAGACCCTGAGCATAAATTGATTCCTCAGCTCCATGAAACTGTTGCATGGTTAGCCACCATGATACCTGAGATACGTGAGGTAATTCTGACAACGGATCCTGATGTGTTACTTCTGAGCGATATACCTCCAGAGCCTAGTTTGCAAGAAGCGGTGGTTTCAAATTTATTGATGGAGTATGAGCAAGGAAAACTTTTAACTCAAACAATAATAATTAACTACCGCTTATACGAGAAACTAAAACATCCTAACCTTGCGGAACAGCTTCGTCCATATATTGTGGATGCAAGTAAGGCAATTGATGCACGAGATACAGCTATCAAGATTGCTGAAGTTTGTGAAGTGAATAAACTCCAAAATGAATTGGTTACCTTAGCAACTGATTCAGAGGAAAAAATTGAACTTAGGATTAGTGCTGTTCAAGCTATTGGGGAGATTAGAGATAAGAATTCAAGACTCAAACTCAAGCCGTTAGCCCTTAATCCGCTTCCGGAGGATGAGGACGACAGGCTTAAGGGTTGTTGCCTACAAGCACTGTGTAATAATAAGCGCAATTATTTGACAGATGATGAGTTGTTTGATGCCTTAACTCCTCCAAAAAAAATAAATCTTGTTGATAGCTCTTACCAACGGTTTCTCAAGAATACACTTGTACCAATGCTTCAAGAAAAATGGCGGAGGGAACCAAGATTAAAATCTGATTTTCTAAAAGAAGAGGGTAAGAGTATGAAGCTTTTAAAAGCACTAGTTAATTTAGTGATGATTGAATCGGATCCTCTATTAGAATTTGTATTAAATTTAATAGGAGATATCTACCTAAAACCTAGACTTGCTGATCACGATCAGGATTGGATGCAAGATGAAGTGCTTAGGTCAAGATGGGAGAAACTACATAAACATTTTGCCCAGAGAATCTACGATACATTTAATCAAGATAATACAGAATCGATTGATAGGACTATTGAATGGTATTATAAGTTTGCTAATCCAAAATGGCTCTATGAGCAATTTCCTTCTTATTTTAATAATAGTGAACAGGGACAACTAGCTTCAAACAAAGCTGCGAATACCCGTCCTCAACAAAAATTATTAGAACCATCTCCTAGAGAGAGAGTTATTCTTTGTTTGGATCAATTAGACGATGGTAACTTATCAGCTTGGTGGCAGTTGAATCTGGAAATGACCCTAAAGCCATACAGCCGACACTATTCTAATGAATTTGAACCTGATTTAACTAAGCTTCCAGGGTGGAAAGAGGCTGATGAACCTACTCGGACTAGGATTATTGAAGGTGCCGAAAACTATATTATAAATCAGAAAGAGATAAATACTGATTGGATTGGTAAGAATAAAGTTAATTGGCCAGCCTTGGCGGGTTGTAGAGCATTTCTGTTGCTTCTAAATAAAGCTCCAAAGATTCTTGACAAGATTCCATCTGAAACATGGCGCATTGGGCACCTGTTATCATCGCTTTTCCTCTTGGAAACCTAGATTCTGACAACTTTTTAGAGTTAGTAAAGATAGTTTACTCAAAGGCTCGTGATCAGGTGTGTAAAACTTTGGATATTCTGATCGATCAAGAAAATCAGCAGTTTGACTCTATATCTAGAATTAGAATATTTAAAAAATGTTGGGATAAACATCTAAGTGATTTTATTTTAGAAAAGGCTCAAAATAAATCCATAAAGCCCAACTGTATGGGGGATCTGTTAGAAGAGCTTATCAAACATAGCTCGAATGAATCTAAAGAGAAAGCTAGAGAATATCTACAAACATTGAGCTCATTGCCATTGCCTTTGAAGAAAGATGAACGTGACAGAGTCATGATTGCCTTAACATTGCTATTCCGCTACCCAACTGCTGACCGTTGGTCTAGTATATGGTCGATTCTTGAGCAAGAACCAAATCTTGGACGAGACTTGATTGAGTCAGTTGCTTATCGCTATTATTCGTTTCCGGGTCACTTAGAGCTTAATCTTAATGAGAAACAGTTAGCTGATCTATATATGTGGCTGGTTAGGCAATATCCCTATCACGAAGATCCCGATCATAGTAATGGTGTACGTTATAATGTCAGTCCAAGGGATAAGGTGGCTAGATTAAGAGATGACATTCTACGGCAACTGGAAAATTTTGGAACCCCTCAAGCCTGTGATCAATTGGAGCGTATTTTTGGAAAATTTCCTGAACTACGTTGGCTTAAGCAAAGGCTGATATCTGCCAGGGATACCATGCGTCGTAAAACCTGGAATGCACTTGAGCCAAAAGACGTTATTAAGACGATATTATATCATGATCCCATAGTTAGTAAAACTGTGGGAGATAATCAAAGTACATATAATATAGATTTGTATAATGAAGGTGGTAATGTTTCCATCGGAGGAAAAGATATAACCAATATGGTTAAAAAGAAGACTTTCAACACGGATGGTGGCGATGTCATCACCAATTCCAATAACAAGAATAGAGGCAGTGTTAATAACAGCAAAACTATTACTACAAATAAAATCGGAAAAGGGAAACGCAATACTATCAAAGTCACTGACCCTAAAACCAACCCTAGCAGCGGAGATCTATGGAACAAAATCCTTGGGATTATGACAATTGTTGGTGTGGTTGCGGGAGTGATAGGATTATTCGGTAATGGGATATTTAACGAGCAAATAAAAAGATTTTTGGGAATAGATCAGCAACCGTCACTGTCACCAACGCCAACTGTTCCATCTCCTTCTTCAACTCCAGATAGTGAATAGCGATAATTTATAGCAAAGGAAGCAGGGAGTAGGGAGTAGGGAGCAGTGAAGTCATCAAATGTAAGAGGATAAAAATAATGTGTACCTGATTAGACTATAAACCGCTATAGTCTGATAGAAGAAGGTTTTTTATTTTTGAATGCTATACTAGCATAATTAATAATATTTAATTATAGCGTTTATTGAATTTATAACTTACGGTTATCAACCTCAAAGTCCCCATTTTTAATGGTGATTTAGGGCGATCGCTTTGTAGCTCATGGGATAGAAAATGGCTATATAGCGTTTTTAATAGCTATGAGCTACAGAGATGTTTTGGGTGCATCTCATTTTTGCTGTTTGACACAGTGGTGCGTTACGGGCAGCAACATAACCATTCCTACGAAGCGGAAAATTAGGCCCCCCTAACGCACCCTACGCAACTTTTTTACAAATATGAGATGCACCCGATGTTTGATGTTTTCCCTGTTCCCTGTTCCCTGTTCCCTGCTCCCTACTCCCTACTCCCTTTACCATAGTTTACAAAACTTTACAAACCTCCTCACCAAAATATCCGGGTTCACAAAATAAATTCTGCAAAGCTTACTAGACTAAAGTGCTGTCTATAGCGTTTCTCGATCAGATGTAAACCTAGGAGGTCTTTTTTTATTGTCGAATAAAACTCCCGATCTCTTCCCCCTCTTGCCTCCTCCCCTGATTGAGGGCGGTTAGGGGGAATTCCTCTTGCCTCTTGCCTTTTGCAGCAAGAAGCGTGTTTGCAACCTAGATACAAACGCTATATGCCTGACCCCTCAACTCTCCTACTACTAGCCTACAGCCACTGCAAAAATGCCACTGCTAGTCTTAACTACAGTCACAGCAGTATCTGCATGCCCACTGAGAAGCTCAACCAAGCCCCTGGGCAGTGGAAACCCCCCAATAGCATCAGTGCTCCAGAAGCGATCGCATTTGCTCAAAACTCTCGATTCAGTAATCTCAAAACAGTCCAGGGAAGGTATTCAGAAGAAATAGCCTTGCCCCCAACAGTGCGTTTGGGTAGCCAAGGGGAAGTTGTGACTAGACTACAAACTATACTGCAACAGTTGGGATACTACCAACAGCCAGTGGATGGTGTATACGGCTCCAATACCTTTGCTGCTGTCTCTACATTCCAGCAAGCACTAGGGTTGAATGCGGATGGTATAGTTGGACCAATAACCTGGATAACTCTACAACAATTGCACTCAGAATTTTTATCTGCTCAAGAGAGGGAGTTGATCGAGATTTCCCCAAATCAGCCAGAAACTAGAGGGGAACTCCAGGATACTATCATTGATAATTTTATTTCAACAGCAGAGTCTCCCTTAGCAAATCAATCGGTTAGTTCAACCCCCTTGAACGCCCTCTCCAATAAACCACTATACCTATGGTTGTTTGGCTGGGCAGTGGTATCTCTTGGAGGATGGGGAGTAATTGTACTACAGATAAACTATCATCGGCTTCCGATTCGGCTGAGGATAGGAAAATCCTCTACAAAAACAGGGCAACCTGACAATATTGTGCCCATAGAAGATAGCGAATCAAACATCTATTCAATGGATGATTTGCTAACTACCATCAGTGAGAGCGAGATAGACCAATCCTCAACCCCTGAAACAGTCTCTGAAACTGATGCTATAGAGGAAACTGTAGAGCAAAACAATCAAGACTTAAGCTTAGGGAAGTATGGTCTACTTCTGTTCACCAGCCCAGTGGCAACAAGCCCTAATAGTTTACCGATACAAGTTGAGGATAGTAAGGAAAATACAGCTAAGCTAAACTTGGCTAAATCCTCTACGTTGTTCTTGCCCTTAGATCAGATTAAATTTAAACAATCACCACCATCGATCGGTGAAGAGAATCTATCTTTCTCAGCTGTTTTGGAATCTCCTGCGGAAGGTCTCTACAGTTTTACCCACCCTTCTATATCGTCCGTTATTCAAGAATTGACCAACAGTGACTTAGTCGAAGTCGAAGCAGCTAAGGGGCGGATTCAACCTCTCAATAACTTCTTTACTGACCTGTATCGCCTTGCTCAAAACGCTAGCTTAGCTAACCAAAACCATCACCAAGATACCAGCACAAGTCAGGAAAATGTCCGCCGAACAGCCCAAAAGTCTGACCAAGCTGATCAACCTATCCCTGAGCAGATGAAACCAGGAACTGTAGTTGGTATCCTATCCCCGACTAACCCAAAAACAGGAGAACGGTATACCTACTCATTAATTGATGATGCTGGCGGGCGGTTTATGTTGACGGAGAATAAACTGGCTCTTACCGAGCAAAGCTTGATGAATTTCAAAACAGACACCAGCCATACCGTGATTGTCCGTCGCACTGATTCCAAAGGTATCTATGTTGATAAATCCTTTACTCTGCGTTTGAAGGCTGAGAACGAGTCAGCACCTCCTCAGCCCCCGGTTGAAAGCCAGAAGAAGGTATCCACTGAAACGCGATCGCTTACCAGTGTCAGCAGTTAATCAATTCAGGACTGACCGAGTAAGCCTACAGTTACAGGTAACTCTCAACTGATGGCACCAGCAGCAAAGATTGACCTTTGGTCACGCTACGCGATGAAGCGAAGCTTCCGCTAAAAGCGATTGGCCGTAGGCCACGCTACGCGAACGCAAATTTCTCAAAAGTGCATAAATTTGATAGGGTACCTAAATCAATTGTGATAATTTTTAATCTGAAGTTCCCTACTCCCTACTCCCTACTCCCTACTCCCTACTCCCTACTCCCTACTCCCTACTCCCTTTGCTATACATAGGTTTAGCTTAGCCGGATGCTACAAGTCGGGCATCAGCCATTTTTCTTCGGGTCTTGCCAAGATAAGCTAGAATTATTAAGAAATCTTTAGAAAAAATTTTAACTGCTGCTACCTATTTCCAGGCGCTGGTATGACTCTCCCAATTCGCAACGTTGCTATTATCGCTCACGTCGATCACGGCAAAACTACCCTAGTTGACGCTCTACTCAAACAATCCGGTATCTTCCGCGAAGGGGAAGACATTCCAGACTGCGTGATGGACTCCAACGATTTAGAGCGGGAGCGGGGTATTACTATTCTTTCTAAGAATACCGCCGTTCGGTACAAAGACATCCTAATTAATATTGTTGATACTCCCGGTCACGCTGACTTTGGTGGAGAAGTAGAGCGGGTATTGGGTATGGTGGATGGCTGCATCCTAATTGTGGATGCGAATGAAGGACCAATGCCTCAAACCCGATTTGTCCTGAAAAAAGCTCTGGAAAAAGGACTGCGCCCGATTGTAGTGGTCAATAAAATTGACCGACCCCAAGCCGACCCTTATGGTGCCATCGACAAAGTCCTGGATCTGTTCCTAGAATTAGGAGCAGACGATGACCAGTGTGAGTTTCCCTACCTATTTGCCTCCGGTCTACAAGGCTACGCCAAAGAAGATTTGGATGCAGAAGCGGTAGATATGCAGGCACTGTTTGAAGCAATTTTGCATCATGTTCCGCCACCAGTAGGAGACCCTGCTAAGCCCCTACAACTACAAGTCACCACCTTGGACTATTCTGAGTACCTAGGTCGGATTGTGATTGGCAGAATTCACAACGGAACCATTAAGGCCAGTCAACAAGCTGCTTTAGTTAAGGATACTGGGGACATAGTTCAGGCAAAAGTTACCAAGTTGATGGGATTTGAAGGACTCAAGCGAGTTGACCTAAAAGAAGCATCAGCTGGTTATATCGTGGCAGTAGCTGGGTTTGCTGATGCCAATATTGGTGAAACCATTACTTGTCCCAATGAACCCCAAGCCTTACCCCTAATTAAGGTAGATGAGCCTACCTTGCAAATGACCTTCTGCGTGAATGATTCGCCCTTTGCCGGTAAGGAAGGGGACTTTGTAACGTCGCGACAATTACGCGATCGCTTATTCCGAGAATTAGAAACAAACGTAGCACTACGGGTAGAACCCACTGACTCCCCCGATAAATTCCTAGTATCTGGTCGTGGAGAGCTACACCTGGGTATTCTGATCGAAACCATGCGTCGCCAAGGATATGAGTTCCAAGTTTCCCAACCCCAAGTGATCTACCGGGAAGTCAATGGTCAACCTTGTGAACCCTTTGAATATCTAGTGCTAGATGTACCAGAAGAAGCGGTTGGTAGCTGTATCGAGCGTTTGGGACAGCGCAAAGGGGAAATGCAAGATATGCAAGTAGGTGCCAATGGTCGCACCCAAATCGATTTTGTGATTCCTGCCCGTGGCTTAGTCGGTTTCCGGGGGGACTTCCTTCGCCTGACCAAAGGTGAAGGTATCATGAATCATAGCTTCCTAGAATATCGTCCCATGACTGGGGAATTAGAGACTCGCCGCAATGGAGTAATTGTAGCCTTTGAAGAAGGGATGGCTACCTTCTATGCCCTTAAAAATGGAGAAGACCGTGGTGTATTCTTTATTAAACCAGGCACCAAGGTTTACAAAAACATGATTATTGGGGAACACAATCGTCCTCAGGATTTAGATCTAAATGTCTGTAAAACTAAGCAGTTAACTAACCATCGTTCCGCGACTGGGGATGAATTAGTGCAGTTACAAGCCCCAGTGGAGATGAGTTTGGAACGGGCTTTGGAGTATATTGGACCCGATGAACTGGTAGAGATTACACCTCAGTCAGTTCGTTTGCGGAAGCTGTCTAAGAAGAAGTTGGCGAAGCAAGGTAAAAGGTAAGAATTAAGAATGTAGAATTAAGAATGTAGAATGTAGAATTGGGAATTAAGAATGTAGAATTGGGAATTAAGAATGTAGAATTGGGAATTAAGAATGTAGAATTGGGAATTTAGAATTTAGAATTTAGAATTGGGAATTCACCATTCTGCCTTCTGCCTTCTGCCTTCTGCCTTCTGCCTTCTGCCTTCTGCATTCTTCATTCTGCATTCTGCATTCTTCATTCTTCATTCTTCATTCTAAATTCTGCATTCTAAATGCTACATTCTAAATTCTTCATTCTTAATTCTAAATTCTGACAGACAACCTCCTAACCTTCATTCATCCAATCACGAGCCGAGGCGGAAGCATCTATACCACCAGTGCGCATCTGGCGTATCAAAGCCTGGGGATCAGGAGACACTTTAAGGGCTTCGGTGGGTGTGATTTTTTCATCAATTAGGTAGTTGTAGAGAGCCTGATTCATCACTTGCATCCCTTCAATGGTTTCAGTTTCCATCAGTCGGAACACATCCACATCTTCTCCCTTAAGCAGGTAATCCTGTACAGTTGGGGTATTGATTAAAATGTCATGAACCGCAATCCGACCCTTATCGATGGTTGGTACTAAGAGTTGGGCAATAACTGCCAACAGGGACTCAGCAATCTGGATGCGGATCGCTGACTGTTCATCAGGATTGTAGAGATTCAACAGACGGTTAATACTGCTGATGGCATTGCGAGTGTGTAGAGTACCCAAGACCAGATGACCGGTTTGGGCAGCTTGCAGGGCAGTATCAACTGTGATGCGATCGCGCATTTCCCCAATTAGAATTATATCGGGATCCTCCCGTAACACAGACCGCAGAGCGTGGTGAAACTCATGGGTGTGCAATCCCACTTCTCGCTGACTAATCAGGCACTTTCGGGAGCGGTGGACATATTCAACCGGGTCTTCAATCGTAACAATATGTTTGTACTCTGTTTCATTGAGATGGCGAATCATAGCCGCAAGAGTGGTTGATTTACCTGATCCTGTCGGACCGGTAATTAAAATAATTCCC
>NZ_JAAHGN010001450.1:0-1413 GCF_010672485.1 Moorena sp. SIO2C4
TGGTTCTGGTTTAGCGGCTAGTTCTGGTTTAGCGGCTAGTTCTGGTTTAGCGGCTGGTTCTGGTTTAGCGGCTGGTTCTGGTTTAGCGGCTAGTTCTGGTTTAGCGGCTAGTTCTGGTTTAGCGGCTAGTTCTGATTTAGCGGCTGGTTCTGGTTTAGCGGCTAGTTCTGGTTTAGCGGCTAGTTCTGATTTAGCGGCTGGTTCTGGTTTAGTATCCTGCTTAATCTTGGTCTCCTGTTCAGTGACCTGCTTAGGTCGATTGAGAGTGCTAGGCTGACGTGGGGGTATAGCAGTCGGCTTGATGGGAGGTTGGGGTGGGATTGCCATTTGATTACTTCTCTGGCTAGAAGTATTGCCAGAACTGCGTTTGTGCTTACGAAGCTCCACAATTTGCTGCTTCCGCTCCCCTTTGGGACGTCGAACTAATTTACCAGAGCTTAACTTAGAACCTTTATTTGCCGATGACTCACCTTCGCTATTGCTTACAGCTGCTAGTTGGTCAGAATATTTTTCGGCTGTCGTGCGAATCCGTTGGGCATCCGATTCTGTAATCGTGCTACTGTGACTTTTAACTGCAATATTGAGTCCTTCACAGATGCTCAAAATTTCCTTGTTGTCCAAATTCAATTCCCGTGATAATTCGTAAATTCTGACTTTGCCGCTGTTCATGCACTATTCCCCTGTCGTACCTACTTGTTGTTAAACCATACTCAACTACTCGAATGACTTTTTACTTGATCAAGCTTTATTGGAAAGCTTAAACGATAAGATAAGCGATGCTCAACAGATAATCAACCATCCATGCTTTTTCGTTGGTGTGTTCACCTCAACGGTAGTTTGATAAGTTTATCTATTATCGCGTGCTTCTTTCCTGTGAAAAAAGCCAAGCAGCATTCAACATTGACGGTTCGGTTAAACCGCCTAATCAGCGCGTATGCCTTTAAAGGTAGCTAGCGTATAATCAAAGTAAATTCACCTCCTTAAGAAACCAGAGCATCAATAGAACTAATGACTTCCTTTCTATCCTAACGATTACTTATGTTCGCCGGACGAACATACATGGAAGCTTTTTCGGCTAGATTCACCCTTTAATTACCTAAATTGGGTTTGGTTGGCATGGTAGCTAAACGCTGCCATAAAGTTTCGTACAGATTTTTTGGCACCGATGCACGCAGTGATCGCCCCAGTCGGTTTTTCTTTTGAGCCGCCGCTAGGCAACTCAGTTGAGGACATAAGTAAGCCGAACGACCCATACCCTGATCTAATTGTACCTTTCGTGACGGATAGACTCGGACAATACGCCAAAACTCCTGTTTTGGTGCTACTTTCCGGCAGCTAAGACAACGTCGATAGTTGGGTTTCATACGGGTTTTCGGTTTGGAAAATCTCAAAAGTCCTCCTTCTTTAAAGGGT
>NZ_JAAHGN010001451.1:0-1411 GCF_010672485.1 Moorena sp. SIO2C4
TATTCCAGACGCGGGTAATCTTTGCAGCTGACTATAAATGAAATTAAATAAAATGAAATTAACCGAGTGCTTCAGCACCACCCACAACTTCCAGAATTTCCTGGGTAATTGCGGCTTGCCGTGCCTTGTTGTAGGTTAGGGTTAGTTTACCAGTCAGTTCCGATGCATTATCACTGGCATTACTCATTGCTGTCATCCGACAAGCCAGTTCACTAGCTGCTGACTCTTGTAATGCCCGTAGTAACTGGTTGTTTAGATATAAAGGCAACAGGGCATCGAGGATTTGCACGGGGTCTTGTTCAAAAATCATGTCACGGGGGAAAGTCTCGGTAGTTCCCCTTGTGACTACCTCCCGCTCCACCTTGAACTCACCACCTTTAGTTGTCAGTCTGAAGATTTCATCATCCTGTGATTCTAGTCCCTTAGCTGTTAGGGGTAGCAGGGTTTGAACCGCAGGTCGAGAACTAATCAATGAGACGAATTTGGTGTATATCAACTCCACCCGGTCTACGGTTTCAGACAGAAACAGGGAGAGGAGTTGGTCAGCAATCATAGATGCTTCTGATGCTGTGGGAATCTGTTCTAAACCGGTGTACTTGGCATCAATTGGCTGATTGCGGCGCTCGAAGTACTGAATAGCTTTGCGTCCAACTAGCACGTATTTGTAGCCAACCCCTTTCTCCTGTAGTTCCTTTGCACGGTTTTCGGCACGCTTGATAACGTTAGTATTGTAACCGCCACATAGTCCTCGATCCCCTGAAACGACGAGCAAGCCTACATTCTTGATTTCCCGTTCTTTTAGTAGGGGCAGATTGGCATCTTCAAACTGCATCCGGTTTTGCAAACCGTAGAGAACTTGTGTTAAGCGGTCAGCAAAAGGACGGGTGGCAGTCACCTGTTGTTGAGCACGACGTACCTTAGCCGCAGCCACAAGGCGCATCGCTTCGGTGATTTTCCGGGTATTTTTGACTGACTTAATGCGATCGCGAATGTCTTTTAGATTAGGCATAATCTGTTCAAGGATGACGGTTGTCTCGGCTTGAAGGTTGTCTGGTTGAAGGTTGAAGGTTGTCTGGTTGAAGGTTGAAGGTTGTCTGGTTGAAGGTTGAAGGTTGTCTGGTTGAAGGTTGAAGGTTGTCTGGTTGAAGGTTGAAGGTTGTCTGGTTGTTGGCCTTTGGGGTTCGGTGTAGGGTAGGTTGACTGTTTTTTAGAGAACCTGCAACCTACTAACCTGCAACTGAAATTAACCTGCAACCTGCAACCTACTAACCTGCAACCTACTAACCTGCAACCTACTAACCGGTAACCTGCAACGGAAATTAACCTGCAACCGAAACTAATCTTTAACCTGTTAAGCAGATTACGGTTCCACACTCATTCGCCTGGACCGCTGCTGGACTTACGCGCGGAA
>NZ_JAAHGN010001452.1:0-1408 GCF_010672485.1 Moorena sp. SIO2C4
AGGCGCGCTTTCCTATGGCGAATTAAATTACGGGGTCGCGCCTCAAGTTTTAACCTTTTTTTGCATAACCTACCAACCATAAAGGCTCAACTGTCTTAGGTTTCGTCTCCGGGGAAACCCCCAAGACCGCGCTGCCTCGCTTTTAATAATTTTTGAAAAGTTACTTCAAAAAAAACAATTTAATAAATCTCAATTTAATCCCTCCAATAAAAATAGCGCAACGCTACCAAATTTGTCCGATTGATTCAACAATAATAACTCTAACCAGCAAATTACTTTTTAAAATTGGTTATAGCCAAGTTAAACTAATTAGTGGATTAAATTTATCAACAGGAGTTCCCGAAGATACTTTAATAAATTTTGGCTCAAATCATGACTATAACTATGGACAAGAAATGATAGATGCATTGCCCAAAAATGCTATAGCCGTAATGGATAGAGGCTTTGCTTCTCTAAATTTTATCAAACAAAATAGCCTAATGAATAATTATTTTGTGCTAAGATTACCTAATAATTATAAACTACAGTTTTTGGAAAAATCTGAGTTTATGAAGGTCGGCACTGGTCAAAAATCAGGAATTTACAGAGTTATTAATTTTTGTGATCTAGAAAATAGATCTGAATATAAGACCTCTCCAAAAACTTGAAAGTATCTCAGTAACTGCTTTTCAGCCCTCAAATTGACCAAGTCAATTAAACCGTTGAATTAACGCTATAATAGGCTTTACGAAGCTATTGATATTAATTTATCACCAAAACTATGAGCAGATATAACCTCAATTGTTTCAGCACTTTCAGAGGCTTTTGTTACTTGTAATACTAAGGCTCCTGTTCCTGGGGGGGCGACATGAGAGCTAAAAAGTAGACTGTATAAGCTTCATAGCTCTCATACCTCGTAAATAATTATCGAGCTTATGACGACTTAAACGCATCAAATTTTCAACTAATTCCCAACATTTATCCATAAAATTAATCCACTTTTGGCCATAATTACCAATATAAAAACTGGACGGTGCGCTTTCCAATGGGCGAGTAAATCGCCCTTGGGTCGCACCGCTATGTCTTTTAGTTGTTCGCCCATATTATTTGACTCTAGCCACATACTTTTGAACTCCTTTTTTATTAATTTTATCTCCTTGAGATGTAGCAAATAGATAAGCAAAAGATCTTAAAAGAACTAAAGACAAAAAACGTTTTCCTACTACATTACTGCCTTCCATATTATATCCACCACTTTGATAATCTCGAAACATTTCTTCAATACCAAAACGTTGTCTTGATGCAGTCGCTCATGGTTTGAAGTTACCGTAAGACAGTTGAGCCTTAATCAATGGAGGCGCGCTTTCCTATGGCGAATTAAATTACGGGGTCGCGCCTCAAGTTTTAACCCTTTTTTGCATAACCTACC
>NZ_JAAHGN010001453.1:0-1407 GCF_010672485.1 Moorena sp. SIO2C4
GGCCGCAGGTAGTGGCAGGCGATGTGCCATTCTATTTGCCCTAGGCTTACTGCTCAATGGTTTTCCGACTTACAACTGGGATACTATTCGGATTATGGGTGTCTTGCAGCGCATTAGTCTTGCCTATTTCCTTAGTGCTGTAGCAGTGCTAAATCTAAGACGACGGGGTTTGTGGGTACTGACCGGAATAGTTTTGCTAGGGTACTGGGCAGCGATGTCTTTAGTACCAGTTCCTGATTATGGTGCTGGTAATCTGACACCGGAAGGGAATTTTGCTGCCTATATCGACCGTATGGTATTGGGAACAAACCATTTGTATAAACAAGCTCAATTTGATCCAGAAGGACTGTTTAGCACCTTCCCAGCGGTAGTAACTGTCTTGGCTGGCTATTTCGTTGGGGACTGGCTACGCCATCAACCGATACCGTCCCGCACTAGTTTGGGATTAGTACTATTTGGTGTAGGTTGTCTTGGTTTAGGCTGGGTTTGGGATTTCTGGTTCCCAATTAACAAGCAGTTATGGACAAGTTCCTATGTAGTCTTTTCTGCTGGTTGGTCGATGCTGTTACTAGCTGCTTGTTATGAGTTAATTGAAGTGCGGGGATTTCGCAGATGGGGATGGCCGTTAGAAGTAATGGGGTTAAATGCGATTTTTCTGTTTGTCGCATCTGGTTTAGTAGTTCGCATCCTATATCGAACTAAGGTAGGGACAGGTGATAATGCTGTGAGTACCTATACTTGGATTTATGAAAATCTGTTTCGGTCGTGGGCTGGAGCCATGAATGGTTCTTTGATCTTTGCCATAGTCAATGTACTGTTGTGGTGGTTGATTCTCTATGGGATGTATCGGCGACGCTGGTTGATCAGGATTTAATGGTTAAGGGTTAAGGGTTAATGGTTAATGGTTAATTAACCATTAATAAATCTTTTGGGCTGCCAGTTCTGTCCCAAGTTTTGGATTATTCTCGTTTATGCCTTGATTAAACCGATAGCCAACATTGCGAACCGTTTGAATAATGTTGGGTTGTCGAGGATCAGTTTCTATTTTTTTGCGTAGGGCAAGGACGTGGGTATCGATGGTGCGCGGATTGTCAATAGCATTGGGCCAAGCGCGGCGCAATAATTCAGAGCGACTCAAAGGCATTCCCTCTGCTTGGGCGAGTACATAGAGCAAACTAAATTCTTGTGGAGTCAGGTCAATAAACTCTTCTTTGAAGCGGACACGACGCTGGACTAAATCAATTTTGAGATCACCGTAGTCCAGAGACAGGGGAGCTACCGTAATGCGGAGGCGACGAATTAGGGCTTCCACCCGTGCCATAAATTCCTGTATACCAAAGGGCTTGGTGAGGTAATCGTCTGCCCCAGCTTTAAGACCAGTGACGATATCTCTTTCACTATTACGAG
>NZ_JAAHGN010001454.1:0-1406 GCF_010672485.1 Moorena sp. SIO2C4
TGTTGCTCATGGGGGGAACCCCCAAGACCGCACTGGCTCCCCAAGACCGCGCTGCATCGCTGGCGACTGCTATAACAAAAGTTTTTTTATTAAAATCGGCAATTTGGCAACACAGCATTCTACTGTAGCTGCTTTTATAGATAGGGTGCAACATTTAACCTGTACAAACCTACTCACAAGCAGATAGGACGATGGTATAGCATTAGTTAAAACTAATGGTTGTTGCCGACAAAGCAATGCCAAAAGCATTGCGCTAATTTTCTTAATGGAGGCTCTGCTGCCTACTCTCAAACCGCACTGTAACTTCACTCAGTCCATTATTTTACGTCGCTTAACTTACGACCAGCTGTTTTAGCTTTTAGTTCTTCGTTGGGCGGTAGTGTTCCGAAGTTAAACAAGTTACTAACTTATTTGATTATAAAACAGTGGATAATGTTTGACAAGGTTTAGAGAGCTATAAGGCCAATAGTTGCACCTCGGAGGGTTGGACATCTATACAAGCATATCAACTGCAAGCAGACTATTTAGGTGATCTAACCGTGGTCAGATCACCCTAGAAAGTAGAGGCGCTAAAAGCACTGTCTTGAAGCGTTCAACTGCTTAAGGATCTAACGGCTATAACTGTAGTTTTATAACTGTAGGTATTAGTCAAAAAGATTTAATCTATTTATCAGTTTTATCAGAATAATAAATCAAACATGATGGAGCAGGGTGTTATGACCTACCGCGATCGACTAAGCCCATGGTGTATTATCAAGCCACTTCCTAAAATGCAGCGAATTATTGTCGCTCGCTTTCGTCGCCGAACTGACGCTGAGGCTCATCTACAAGTTCTGCGCAGACTGATGCCTGACATGAAATATATACTCATTTTTGACCGAGACCCGGAGCAAGAGGAAATTAATACACTAAGCGCTAAATTAACAGTATAATAAACAATACAGGTAAGCTATCAGCGAACAGCGATTAGCGCTACGCGCATATGCTTACGAATACAGTCGGATCCCTTGTAGGAGCTTTTAGTGATCAACTTAACCTCTAGCTCAGGTTTTTTTGGAATAGGATTTAACTGTAGTTAACTCAATAGTATAGCCTTGACGCATCGGTTTGGTTGGTCTTTAGAAGAGCGAGATCCAGAAGTAATTAAATCCTATCTGCCCCAGTGGGAATGGTTTTATCGCTACTACTTTCGGGTGAAAACTGATGGCTGGCAGCACATTCCGGACAGTAAGGTGCTGTTGGTTGGTTCCCACAATGGTGGATTAGCTTCCCCTGATATGGTGATGATGATGTATGACTGGTTTCGCCGCTTTGGCACCCAGTCAACAAGTGCATCGAAAAATAGCCTTGGCTTTACCATAGCGTTCATGCTTTTTAAGTTCTTGCTCAAAAGTAAACACAGCTGA
>NZ_JAAHGN010001455.1:0-1401 GCF_010672485.1 Moorena sp. SIO2C4
TCAAAGCCCGAAATTGCTATACTTTGCCCACCCTACTTTAATTGGTATTTTTTTTACACCCAAGTCCCTAACCCGATTTGCGCTTACCTTAACTTCTGAGTATTTGCTACCAAACTTTCAGCAAATTTATCGAAGCGCTCGGAGAGTTTTTTATCCAAAAGCTTGCCATCTTCACCAAAGGCTTTCCAAGCCTGACCAATGGCAATCTGCTCTGGAATCACCCAACTATGTACCCAGCGCATAATTATCCGTAGGTCATTGAGAGCGTTACTATTAGACTGACCCCCCAATACACTAATCAAACCGGTAACTTTCCCTTCGAGATGTTCAAAACTCATCAAATCTAGGGCATTTTTAAGTACACCACTCACACCACCGTGATATTCCGGTGTTGCCAGAATTAAGCCATCGGCTTGCTTCACGGTTTCCTGTAATCGGGTGACATCTGGATAGTCTGGATAGTCACTATCACCAGTGCAAAATGGTAATTGCATCTGACGCAAGTCGAGGATTTCAGTGGATACACCATTAGCTTTCACTCGGTCTATAGCATGCTCTAGAGCCTGATAGCTATAGGATTCAGGACGTAAACTACCACTAATTCCAACAATGTTCACCATCTCACTAACCTCTGTTTAACTATAGTGCTGATTGCTGAGTGCTTAGTACTGAGTACTGATTGCTGAGTGCTTAGTCTGGTTGACTGTCAACCGTCAACCAAGCTGAGTGCTGAGTGTTTCAGTAGGTTAGGTGCGCTTTCCCATTAAGAATTAAATTCGCTATAGGTGCGCGCCTCCAAGGGCGCGAGGGATTGCTCGCGCCCTTGGGTCGCACCTTCGCGTCGCACCTTAAGTTGTGATTTTTTGTCGTGAAAGCTACCAATTATCAAGGAAAGCCAATTTTATACGTAGTCGTTATGACTACGTATAGTCTAGCAAGTTGGCAGCAACTTTGTCAAACTCCTGTTGTAGCAGATCGGAGTATGTCGATCATGACCGCAACGATAAATTCGACCATCATGCTTTGACCGATAAGGCATAGGTGGGCTTTCCGCATCTAATTATTAAATTCGCCACGGGTCGCACCTGATCATTTTGTTGTTTAATCGACAGGGCATCCAGATCAGCCCCAATGGGTATAGCACTACGCGCTACTGTTAGGACATTCCTAAACTCCGAAACGTAAGTAATCGCTGACTTTTAGGTGCGACCCGTGGCGAATTTAATTCGCCGTTCGCGCCCCGCGTCTCCTACGGAGAACGGAAAGCGCACCTTTGACTTCTGACTTCGTTAGAGTCGATGCCTGGTATTACCCAGGGCACCTCTCCTTCAAATCTGGGCGTGCGACTTTCACCGCACCCAGCTCCTAGATATCCTGACCTTTCGGTCTGCTTCCGTGGAT
>NZ_JAAHGN010001456.1:0-1396 GCF_010672485.1 Moorena sp. SIO2C4
TTGACACTCCCCACGATTAGAAATCGGGGGATTCTCGGTTCAGCGAGCCAACTTGCTCAACCAGGTCGGAACCAGGAAGAGTAGAGGTCGAGTCTCCCCGAGCGTTGATATAAGTTCCGGTGTGCCCCACCGTACTCAAGGCTTTCGTTAAGATGTTGATTGCGGCGTTGTGGTCTCTGTCTAACTCACATCCACATTCACAGACATGAGTTCTGGTTGATAGTGACTTTTTCACTACTGCACCACACGCCGAGCAGTTTTGGCTAGTATAAGCAGGATTGACTGCAACCGTAATCCTGCCAAATTTTTCGCCAAAATACTCTAGCCATTTCCTGAATTGATACCAACCTGCATCATTAATAGATTTAGCCAGACAATGGTTTTTAACCAGGTTTTTAACTCTCAAATCTTCATAGGCGACCAAGTCGTTAGACCGGATTACGCAACGTGCAACTCTCTTTGCATGTTCTTCACGCTGCCTACTTATTTTAAGATGTTGTCTACCTAGTCTATTAATCGCTTTCTTTCGGTTAGCGGAGCCTTTCTTTTTTCGGGAAACTCGGCGTTGATAGAATTTTAAGCGTTTCTCGCCTTTTCTGTAAAATCTAGGATTGGGTTCTGCATATCCATTTGAGTCCGTATAAAACTCTTTCAAGCCAACATCTAGGCCGACATTACAGCCAGTGGCTTGTAACTGTTCTGAAGTATCAACTTTTACGCAAAACTGAATGTAGTAGCCATCAGCTCTTTGGACTATACGAACCCGCTTGATGAGTTTCTGGTCGAAACGCCACAAGTCCCAAGTGCCCTTAAGCTTGACTTGACCTATCCCTTTCTTGTCGGTAAATTTTATAGATTTCTTGTCTGGGGATAGTTTCCACCCAGATTGCTTATACTCGACTGACCTAGAATACTTCTTGAACTTAGGGTATCCTTTCTTGCCAGGAACCTTCTTTTTGCAGTTGTCAAAGAAGCGTTTAATAGCGCGTTCTACGTTCTCAACAGATGCTTGACAAGCATGGCTGTTAAGATGTTTTACAAATTCAAATTCATCCCTTAGTTGAGTGTTGTAGCGATAGAGTTCTTTCTTTCCAATTCCACGATTATCCATCCAGAATCGGAGCACCTTGTTTCTGACAAAGCGAGCTGTCCTAATAGCTTCATTTATTGCTACTCTCTGACTCTCTTTCAAGACAGCCTTGAACTCCATTACTAGCACTCTATTCTCACCTCCTTTGGTGTAGTTTCTTTACTTACTATTATAGTCGTTCGCGCAGCGTCGGCTTTGCCGAATCCAAAGATGCTAAAGTTCCCGAGTAATCAGGGAATAAATTCCTGTTCGGGCTAACCCCATAGATAGAATCTAGGGGCTTGCGCCCTCAGGGTTTTCGGTCAA
>NZ_JAAHGN010001457.1:0-1393 GCF_010672485.1 Moorena sp. SIO2C4
TGCTTTTTCCGGAAGCGGAAATCATCTTTGACATTGGCTGAGGACTCAACTACAAAAGGAAAGGACTTAGAGCCATACTGGAACGACTTATGCAGGGATGTCAGCTCACAATTGTTGTTGCCTGTAGAGACAGACTTACCAGATTCGGTTTTGAACTGTTTGAATACTTGGCAGAACTCAACGGTGGAAAAATCTTGGTTCTCGACCAACCTGAAAGCTGTCGAGGATCCGAACTCACAGCAGATCTTCTCTGAATCATTCACGTCTTCTCTTGCAGGGTTCACGGACTCCGAAAATACGGCAAAAAAATCAAAGAAGATTCGAGTCTTCCTAAGTGCTGAGCAAAGGCGGATGGTTCGTCAATGGTTTGGAGTGTCCCGTTATGTATTCAACAAGACCATCAAATTACTCCAGAGCGGAGAGATAAAAGCCAATTGGAAGGCTATTAAAACTGGAATCCTAAACGACCTTCCTGAGTGGTGCAAGGCAGTACCTTATCAGATAAAATCAATAGGGATAAAGGATGCTTGCACCGCCGTGAGGGAGGCCAAGAAAAAGTACAAAAAGACTTTTCAAATTAACAGGGTTAGATTCAGATCTAGAAAAAATCCTGTGCAGTCTTGTTATATTCCAAAGTCAGCTGTATCAGATCAAGGCATTTATCACACAAAATTGGGAAAAGTTTGCTTTGCTGAACCTCTCCCAGCTAGTATTTGTGATTGTCGTCTGGTCAGTACTAACGGTAAAATTTATTTGTCTGTGCCGCATACTACTGCTAAAAAAGAAACCGAAAACCAAGGTAGAGTAGTAGCTATAGACCCTGGGGTGAGGACTTTCGCCACTTTCTTTGGCGAGAATTCTATAGGAAAGATAGGCACGGGGGACTTTTCTCGCATTCAACGCCTCGGCCAGCACTTAGATAATCTAATCTCGAAAATTAGCAAAGCTAAGGGAAGGCAAAAGCGTCGAATGAAAAAAGCAGCAAGACGGATGGTGATCAAGATTCAGAACTTAGTGAATGAGTTGCATCATAAAACGGCAAAGTTTCTTACTGACAATTTCGATGTAATCCTCCTTCCTACATTTGAGACTTCCCAAATGTCCAAAAAGGCAAGCCGAAAAATCCGATCGAAAACTGCCCGAAATATGTTGACATTTGCTCATTACCGGTTTAAAGAATTCTTGAAGCACAAAGCCATCGAAAAAAACAAGGTTGTTGTCGATGTCTGTGAAGCCTACACCAGCAAGACGGTTAGCTGGACTGGGGGTGCGGCTCGTTCTTACTAGGAGCCTCTAGAAACTAGAGGGGTATGAGTAAGGGGAATCGTGAGGGTAACACCCTCAAAAGATTTCTAACTATCTATTGGATGGCGGTGAAAACCCGCCCCTTGAA
>NZ_JAAHGN010001458.1:0-1392 GCF_010672485.1 Moorena sp. SIO2C4
TAAAAATAATTACATGACTAGGGTTTAACAGACTCGACAGTAATGCCATTGGCTTCATCCTTGCTGCTGGGGAGGAAGCCTATATAGCAATCCTAAATTATTTGTAAAATCACTGGAATTGTTAAAAACTGGTGCCTTCTCCCTTCCCTTCTGCCATCTGCCGTCTGCTTCCTGCCTTAAAGCAGACCATTTCTTTCACAAATCAGATAGGATTGCTATATATAGCAATCCTAATGAAAGCATGCGTGATGGATAACACAATTACTTACCTCACAACTGCTGACCTTGATTCCACCAGGGCCATCCTTTTAGCGCAAGCAAGCAGTCTAACTTATGATGCTTTTGATAAGCAAAACCCTGCTGAGTGTCTTGAGGTGTCTCCACCGGATGGTTATGATTTTGTAGACTACTGGACTGGTGTTGATGCGATTTTTAATAAATACAAAACTGTTGAGTGTTATGGTGTAGTGTTTCGATCTCAGCAGTCTCCTTACACTTATATATTTGCCTTTAGAGGTACTTATTCCACAGAGGATCTAATAGATACTTTTGGTGTTAATCATACAACATTTGTACCTTATCAGGAAGATGTTGTAGTGCCATCTAAGCTTAGGGTTGAATCAGGTTTCTACCATATCTATTCCAATAGTGATGGGAACACACCCTCGATGCAGAATCAGGTGTTTGCCCTAGTTGATAAATACCAAGCATCTGAAAAACCGATCGATACTCTGTATATTACTGGCCATAGTTTAGGCTCTACACTGAGCACTTTATTCACACTTGATATGGCGTTGTCTAGACCAGATATCAAGTCTGCAAGCTACAACTATGCTTCCCCTCGTGTAGGCAACCAAGCATTTGTAGAATTTTATCAACAACAGGCACCGCAACAAAACCCCGAGACACGAACTATTCGTATCCAAAATGTTTATGACAAAGTTCCTTGTGACCCATTTAAATATGAAGGATATCAGCATTTGCCCTATGCCTATCTAGTTTCATTTTCTCGAGACAACTTAATGGGTAAATTTGATGTTATAGACAATCATCATTACAAAAATTATAAAACTGTTTTGAATTGTGCGTTGGAGAGTGAAAGTGGCTTTTGTGAGAGAACCTTTGACTACGATCAGGACAAAACGATGAAGTCGGTGAAACCAGATCCTAGTCAAGTCTGTAGATATTGGTTGTAGCTCTTGGTCTGGGGTTGTCTAGCGGATTTCAAGTTTGTGAGGTACAAATTTTCTGGTTTTAGGGAACAGGGAACAGGGAACAGGGAACAGGGAACAGGGAACAGAAAAGAGGCAAGAGGAACCCAGCCCTAACCCCTTCCAGTTGGGTAGGGTGCGTTAGGGGTGGCCTCATTTCCGCCTCGTAGCTAGGGTTTGA
>NZ_JAAHGN010001459.1:0-1390 GCF_010672485.1 Moorena sp. SIO2C4
TGACAGAAATCTTTTACTAACCTAACAAATTTATCAGCCCACTGATTAGGGAAGAATCTTCGACTTGGGTAGGCTTGAGGATTAAGGGCATCACTTTCTCCCTGAAAGAATAGTAAACCTTGAATTTCTCCCATTGGTGAAGCAGCATAGGCTCGCTTTAAGCAAGAGCCATACAAAGTATCTTCACTTAGATTTTTTTGCCACTGTTGAATAGTAGTGTCCCATTTAGCACAGGGAATTAAACCAACAATCAGCTCAGGATCGTATTTGAGCAATTCAGTAGCAAATGCTATACCTGGACTGACTCCAGCTGACTTATCTTCCGAGACGTGATCAACTTGTCCACTTGGTGAATCAATCGGTTCTTTGCCTAGATGCCAGCGGTAATCGTTTCCAAAGACAAAAACTCTGGGGTGAGTAATGGAACTAGCAGGTGTCAGCTTACCACTTCCTGACATATTCGACTGTCCTGCCAAAATAAATAAGGAGATATTGCCTTGAAAATTGGCAGGAACTGGTTTGCTTTGATTATCCTTAATGGTAGAAGTGCTGAGGATACCGTAGCGTCTGAACAACTGGTCTACTTGAGCAGACTTTTGTAGTATAATACCTAAAAAAGCACCGATAAGTATACCGATAACTAGATAGGAAATTATTGACCAAGCTTTCATGATATAGCATTTTTATTTGAGATGTTAAACACTTAGGATTTTACAGTTCTCGTAGTAATGAGGTCTACAGGATTTTTTCCTTATTCCGAAGTTCCCTAGTCTGACTTTACTACTCCCTACTCCCTACTCCCTACTCCCTACTCCCTACTCCCTAAGACTTTGGAGCTCACCAAACTAATAATTGCTATCATTATCAATGACTTGTGAACTTTGTGGAAGAGATGTAGAGCGATTGACAGTTCATCACTTGATTCCTAGACAAAACACTAAGCGAAAAAAGATGAAACCTGGTCCAACGATTACTATTTGCCCTGCTTGTCATCGACAAATACATGCTTTATTCCCAAATACTCGTTTAGCTCTGGAATTGAATACCTGTGAAGCTTTGAAAAATGACCCTCAGATGCAGAAGTTTTTAGCCTGGGTCAGAAAGCAAAAGCCTGATAAGCGGGTGAGGGTTCATCGTTCTTAAGCGTTCGCGTAGCTTGACCAAAGGTCAATCGCATAAGCGCGTTTGTATCTGGGTTGTAAACACACGTATTCCATAAAAAGGCAAAAGGCAAGAGGAATCCCCCCTAACCCCCCTTAGTAAGATACTGCTGGCGAATTTAACATTTAGAAATATCAGCCTGAAGACAGCAGTCTTTATAGCCCCCCAACCCCCAATTCTGGGGGAGCATGAACTTAAAGTTACCCATCTGCTACCCTTGTGTAAACAA
>NZ_JAAHGN010000146.1:0-10419 GCF_010672485.1 Moorena sp. SIO2C4
CCAGGAATGTCATCGGGCGGTTGCTGCACAGGTTGTTGTCACCTTTGAAGAATACTATCCACCGACCAAACGTTGGTTTGACGTGAAAGCTTATCCAGGTATTAATGGTCTTTCAGTGTTCTTTCATGACATTACTGAGCGCAAACAAGCCTCCCGGGTCTTGCAGCAACTCAATGAGGACTTAGAAGCTAGGGTAGAAGAACGTACTGTCCAACTTGCTGAAAGTATGAAAGAAGCCGAAAAAGCGCGGACTAAGTCTGAAGAAGCTAACAAAGCCAAAAGCGAATTTCTTGCCAATATGAGCCATGAACTGCGCACCCCCCTCAATGCTATCCTAGGATTCACCCAATTGATGAACCGTGACTCATCGCTGAATCAGGAACATCAGGAATATCTAGCAATCATTAGTCGCAGTGGTGAGCATTTACTGAACTTGATCAATGACATATTAGAAATGTCCAAAATTGAGGCAGGTCAGATAACTGTAAATGAAACTAGCTTTGACCTGTATCGTCTGCTGGATAGTCTCGAAGAGATGTTAGGACTGCGAGCCGCCTCCAAAGGCTTACAGCTCATCGTTTACCGAGAGCCAGAGCTTCCTCGATATGTGAAAACAGATGAGGGAAAATTGCGCCAAGTTTTGATTAATTTACTGGGAAACGCTATCAAATTCACTCAAGAAGCTCACGGGGTGACAAGAGAGCTAAAAAGATTGCTGTATAATAATCATAGCCCGTTGACCCTGGAGATAAAAAGGGAGCTTATTAGGAGTTAATCTTATTAATTTATCCACACACTCTTTCATAAACTCATGATAAACTATCCAACTCGTCCCATATAAACCTATCCAAAAATTACTATTTTTTGTAAAACTTTGCTTAAATTTTCGACAGCGACCAATATACTTTTGGTGACCTTTTATTTTAAGATCATATCCTTTGAACGTGGCAATAG
Organism: Moorena sp. SIO2C4; assembly: GCF_010672485.1. NCBI lineage: Bacteria > Bacillati > Cyanobacteriota > Cyanophyceae > Coleofasciculales > Coleofasciculaceae > Moorena > Moorena sp. SIO2C4. Next base: position 955 of record NZ_JAAHGN010000146.1, read on the forward strand.
TGTAGGAAATTGCGTTCAACAAAACTAGACTGTTTAAACGTTCAATCTTCGCTTTAGATCCCTCTAAATTGTAACCACCTGTTTGACAATCACGGAACATGGCTTCAATACCTACCCGTTTTTTATAACTTTTGATTGCTGACTCTAAACTGGGTAAGTTAGTTAAAAGGTACCAAGGCTCAGCTTCTCCCATACCTCGATATTTTCTCTTCCAATAAATTCCCATGTAAACTTGAGAATATTCCCATTCTTTGGTGACTTTTATGCTCGTCAAAAATCGTCGTTGTCCTGGAGATTTTTTGAAAGCACTTAAAGATTGATAGTCTTGCCCATTTATTTTCACATTTGTGTCCTTTTTTTGTCTAAGGACAAAGTACACTTTCTTTTGCCTCAGCCATTTAGCTAGGATGACGCTGTGAAATTCTCGGTGCGTAATTTCGAGGTTTCCTCGAAATGCAAGACGCACCGAATGTCTCCCAAGATCACGAGTTCGTAATCTTTCAATAACTTTAATACTGGTCTTAGTATTGCTTTTTGCTCATCACAATTACTGGCACCTCTTTTGTTGAGAAAGCGATGCAGCGCGGTCTTGGGGAGGCAGCGCGGTCTTGGGGATCTCCCCCATGAGCGACTGCCGTGGTTTCCCCCACTCGCTATTGCATCAAGACAATGCCAGGAAATTGGCAGTGCCCGTTTTCCAATAATTACCCCCACCATAAACAAGTTTTTATCTTGCCATTGAGTTCTATCCAACACGCTTATATAACCTCTCTTTTTTTTGATATTTATTAGAGATTATTGTTTTAATAATTGGTAACCAAATCAGAGATACTGACAAAAACTGTAACTTTAAAAACCTTTGAAGATGACGACGGCGACTTTCGGACTTAATTGGTAAGGGAAAATGAGCGGCTAACCTTTCAATTTTAATCTGTTTATGGATTTGCAGTAGCCACACCAAGATTTCTAAAGTGATTAATTGAGCCTCACTGAAGTATTTTGATAGATGAGTAAGATATAGTTCAGGTAATATCATTTTTTGATCGGTCTGGCTCACAAGTTCAAGACCGATCTTTTTCTACCATCAATTCCTGAAAATCTCAATCTGGTTGGGTTTTCACGGGGTTGTCACCCCGTGAGCTCAAGAAGGCAGTGTCACTTTGCGCGTGGTTCCTAACAATGAAAAGTTTAAAATTAGCGGGTCTGATCAGTTAAATGTTGACAGGTTGAAGGTTGACAGGTTGAAGGTTGACAGGTCTGATCCGTTGAAGGTTGACAGGTTTGATCAGTTGAATGTTGGCAGGTTGAATGTTGACAGGTTTGATCAGTTGAATGTTGGCAGGTTGAATGTTGTTCGCGTTCGCGCAGCGTCGGCTTTGCCGAAAGCGTGGCCGAAAGGCCAAGGTTTTCCCAATAATATCATGTCCGTCTAATCACTTATAATAAAAGTGGAGAGTGCAGCATCTTTGTAATGCCAAGACGAATTACCATCACCGAACACTCTTTGCATTGAGGAACTCCAACAGGGTTACCGCCAGGCCAAAAGTGCCATAGAAAGTCGGCAGTATCAGGTGATCTGGTTACTCGCTCAAGGAAAAAAAACAGAGGAAGTAGTCCAAATAACTGGCTACAGTAGAATCGGGATTTATGCATTAATCAAAAGATACAACCAATTGGGTGCTGAAGGATTAGGCGATTGGCCAAAAGCCACGCTACGGGAACGCAGAAAACAAAATCAAGGAGCCAAGCCATTAATAGGAGATCTAGAACTTGCACAGTTATGGCAAGTTTTGCAAGAACAAGCTCCAGATGGGGGATTGTGGAATGGTCGGAAAGTGGCAGACTGGCTAACATCTGTGACGGGCAAGTCCATCAGCAGACAAAGAGGATGGCAGATACTACGACAAATGACTTTTAGGTTGAGGGTTCCGAGACCTGCTCATACTAAAAGCGACTATGCATGAGCAACAAGCCTGGAAAAAAAACTAGCCGCCGACCTTGAGCAAATCAAAAGCACTTACCCGAATGCAGATGTGCAATTATGGTGTGAGGATGAACATCGCCTGGGACTCAAACCTGTGGTTCGACGCATTTATGTACCAGAAGGTGACTGGCCAATTGCCCATGTCAATTGGAGATTTGAGTGGTTATGGTTGTATGCTTTTGCACACCCGTGTACGGTCGAAACTAAGGCGTGGATTCTGCCTTATGTCAATACTGAGCTATTTAATCGGGTTTTGGCAGAATTTGCTGCTGAATTTAATAATGGTGATGATAAACACATTGTTTTAGTTGTTGACCAAGCTGGATGGCATACCAGGGTAAGCGCAAGAAAAACGAACTCATAATATGCTAAGGGAAACAATGTGATAATAAAAATATCAAATGGTTAAAGGCTTCGATCAACCCACTAACTCAACCGCAACCAGTGGCCAATCCTTGCCAGTACAGCCTGCCCTAAATTGTGAACAGCAACAGCCGCAAATGCTCGAGCATTTTGATCACCTCAGTGATCCGCGAGGTAAACAAGGAGTGCTCCATCCATTTGTGAGCATTGTGATGATTGCACTGTTAGCTACCATCGGGGGCGCGACAGGGTGGGAAGATATCGAAACCTATGGGATCAGCCACCAGCATTGGTTGTCGAGCTTTTTACCATTGCCAAATGGGATGCCCTCAGCAGATACATACCGACGAGTGTTTGAGCAGATATCTCCGAGTGCATTGAGGCGACGTTTCAATAGTTGGTTGAGTAGTTTGGTGACAGATGCCCGGAGCACAGGTTATCCCCATTGATGGCAAACAACTCAAGAGTTCCTATGACCGCAACCAGTCAAAATCTGCATTGCATATGGTGAGTGCTTGGGCGAGTGAGCATAGGTTGTTTCTTGGGCAAGTTAAAGTTGAAGATAAAACTAATGAAATTACAGCCATCCCAGCTTTACTAGAATTATTGGACATCTGTGGGTGCATCATTACTATCGATGCTATGGGTACTCAGCTACAGAAACGCCCATAGTATTCGTGCCAAAGGTGCTGATTATATTTTGGCTCTCAAAGGGAATCATCCCACTTTATTCGAGCTTGTATTGCAATGGTTTGAGACTGCTGTTGATCATAGCTTTGAGGGCATCGAGTATAGCTATGATGTCAGGGTAGAATCCCCGGCACCATCGTACTGAAAAGCGCGGCTGTTTGGGCGGTTTCTCTCGAACAGATAGACTTCGATTTGTACAAACAGTCCCAGTGGTCTGGATTAAAGACTATCGTGATGATTATTCGCACCCGTCATTTGTGGAATAAGACTACCCGTGAGGTCATGTTCTACCTTACTTCTTTGCCGCCCAATGCTCAGAAGTTGGGCAAAGCTATCCGACAACACTGGTCCATTGAAAACCAACTGCATTGGGTATTAGATGTGACTTTTGGGGAGGATAGCAGCCGGATTCGTACAGGGCATGCTCCACAGAATATGGCTTTACTCAAGCGCGCTTAGCATCAATCTACTCAATCGAGAAACGAGTTATAAACGTAGTACTCGTCAAAAAGCTAAACGAGCCAGCATGGATACAAGGTATATGCTTAAGGTTTTAGAAGCCTCCATTCCCTTAAACTCTAGCATATCGAACCTATAAATTTTCTTGCGCTTACCCTGCTATGATGGTGACTTAATTTACTGGAGTACCAGAATGCAAAAACACCCCGAGATGACCAGTTCAATTGGAAAACTTTTGAAACGGCAAAAAGGGTTTGAAGTTACCGTAAGATAGTGGAGCCTTTATAGTTGGTAGGTTATGCGTAAAAGGTTGAAGTCTTTTGTAGTAAGGCGACCCTATCTAAGGTTTCGTTTCCGGAAATGTGCTCATTGTGGTCTTACCTTCAGGGACGGAGATTTGTTGGAAAAACACCACATTATACCACGCGCACTAGGAGGAAAAGACCTAGACAAAAATCTAGAGTTATTACACCTCCACTGTCACGACAAAAAGCACGGAACAAAATCAACTTGAAAGAGTTAGACAAGAACCCGTCCTAGAGAGGTACCAATGACAATGGTTCCGTTTGATGAGGAGCCGTATGAGGGGAAGCGGCGCGACCTGAACTGGTCAAGTAAAGCGGGGAGCCGACTCCCCAGGGTAATTTACACCACCTACCCTCACGTAAAACAACCTTTTAGGTTGGACTCAATACCTTTTGGTAACGAAAGGGAAATATGCAGAGTCACGAATGTAGCCGAAGCTAGGTAAGGTCAAACCCGGTTAGGAGCTAGAGGGCTTCTCCGATATGGATGAATGAAAAAATGAAATGCTAATAAACCGCGTAATCTCATGACCAGCGTAAAGACCTGACACGCTGAAGGCAAAAGCCAAGTGGGTAGGGCCTATAGCCAGGGCAAACGCATCTAATTTTTTGTTGACCAATGACCAAGATTATGTACTGAAAATTTAACAGGGGATATGCTGTCTAAATAAGTAGTGATACCCAAATCAATTCTTCGTAAGAATAAGTCAATAAACTTAATAAAAGTTACGAGCTTTCCAAAAAAAATTAGAGTTGAAATTATGTCAAAATGATGGAAGACTAAAAATCCCAGGTAGTTTCGTGAAATCCTCAGCCATGAATCGGAGACCTAAAACCACTATTTTTGAGCATTTCAGTGACTTAAAAGACCCGCGAGTAGATCGAACTAAACTACATAAATTAATAGATATTATTACGATTACTATCTGTGCAGTCATTAGTGGTGCAGACACCTGGGTAGACATAGAACTTTACGGAAAAACCAAATATCAATGGCTCAAAAAGTTTTTAGAACTGCCCAATGGAATTCCTTCTCATGATACATTTGCTCGAGTTTTTGCGAAACTAAACCCGGAACAATTACAGTCATGCTTTCTCAAATGGATTCAATCTATTAGTCAGCTCACTTCTGGTGAAATAGTAGCTATTGATGGAAAAACACTGCGTCATTCTTATCAGAAAAGTTCTCACAAACCAGCTATTCATATGGTCAGTGCTTGGGCGACAGCTAATCAACTAGTTTTAGGACAAGTAAAAGTGGATGAAAAATCTAATGAGATTACGGCTATTCCAAAACTTCTAAAAGTTTTGGCTCTGAAAGGATGCATCGTCACTATTGATGCGATGGGATGTCAAAAAGAAATTGTCTTACAAATCGTAGCACAAGACGCTGACTATGTAATTACCTTGAAAAAAAATCAATGCTCTCTCTATGAAAGAGTAGAAAATTTATTTAATAGTTCATCATCTAATCAGAAATTAAAAGGTATTAAAACTAATTTTGTGCAGTCGAAAATTGGTCACGGTCGTGAAGAGCGAAGATATTATCAAATGCTCAGTAATATTAAAGAAGAGGTTGACCCATCTGGAGATTGGTTAAAACTTAACTCAATTGGTCTGGTAGATTATTTCCGACAAGAAAAAGATGGAACAACATCTTTTGAAAGAAGATACTATGTTAGTAGTCTGACCAATAATGCTGAACTATTAGCCAAGGCTATTCGGGGACATTGGGGTATAGAAAATCAACTACATTGGGTGCTTGATGTTCAATTTTCAGAAGATGATTCTCGAATCAGAAAAGATAACGCTCCCGAAAACTTAGCCATTATTAGACAAATAGCTCTGAATTTATTAAAACAAGAAAGTACAGAAACAACGGGAATTAAAACTAAACGAAAAAAAGCTGGATGGGATAACGATTATCTCCTCAAAGTTTTAGGTGTTTAAGCTTTAGTTAATAAGTCAATTAACTCACTAAATGGAGTTTGGCAATTTGCCATCGGTTTAGACTAAAAGGTCTAGCTTGATATTATGCTGTCAATATATATTAATTATCTAAAACAATACTTACCCTTTGTATAAGCGATACAAATATTATACCAGTTTTATCTGTTCCCGTCAAAATTTTCAGGTCAGCTAAAATTTTCGAGTCATTCAAACGCTTTTTCGAGCTAGTTTCTAGCGATTAGATGCGTTTGCCCTGGGCCTATAGCTAGTTTCTCTATAAGCCGTGTAAACAAAACTCCCATCCGTGGAAGAGGCATCATCCGAAGGAGAAATAAATTTACTTGACACAACAGGGTAAGCCCCACAGAGTCCTTAGAAGGTCGATATCTAAGGTAGGTCTGAGGCAACAAGGACGGAACTCTCTGGGGGGTAGAGGATGAGGGAAAAAGCAAACGCCTCTGGTAATACGGAGGATAGGGGTTCAAACTTTGCCCCTGAACGAAAGTAATAGCAGACTTCCCTTGGGTCTTATACGAAAGATAAACGAAAGATAAGGAATCGAACCTGATGAAAAGTTTGATACGGGGTAATAGCCCGGTAAATGGACAGACGGCACAACTTACAGACTGGAGCCAGGTCAACTGGAAGAAAGCCCGTAAGATTGTTAGAAACCTGCGTCGAAGAATCTTTCGTGCCAAAAAGCTTGGTCAGTGGAAGCAACTGAGAAGGTTACAGAAACTGATGCTGAAAAGCTACGCCAACTTACTACTATCTGTCAGACAAATCACTCAGATAAATACCGGAAAGCGAACAGCAGGTGTCGATAAGGAGGTGGCAACAACACCTAGCCAACGAGTGAAACTTGTCAATGAGTGGAAGATACCCAAAGCGTCACCAGCACGCAGGGTATACATTCCTAAGTCAAATAGCAAGAAACGTCCTCTAGGCATCCCAACCTTAAAGGATAGAGTCATGCAGGCAATAGTAAAGAATCTCCTAGAACCCGAATGGGAAGCCATATTTGAACCTAATTCTTATGGGTTCAGACCAGGTAGAAGTTGCCATGATGCCATAGAGCAAGTGGTAAACAGACTAAATTCCAGAGGAAAGGATAGATGGGTTCTAGACGCGGATATAAAAGGCTTTTTCGATAACCTAGCCCATGAAACTATCATGAAACAAATAGACTCTGCTCCAGGCAGGGAAATAGTAGCAGGATAGTTGAAAGCTGGATATATAAGTAAAGGAATATATCACGAAACCAATAAAGGAACACCCCAAGGGGGAGTCATCAGTCCAAAAAAGCGCCAACATCGGATTGGAATGATTGGAAGAAAAGCTCAACAACTGGGGTGGAATAAGAGGAAGATCTAACAAGAAAGGAGAGAGAAGAAAAGTATACAAACTCGGATATATTCGATATGCCGATGACTTTGTGGTCACGGCAGAAACAAAAGAAGAACTGGAAAAAGTTCTCATCCAGCTCAAAGCATGGTTATCAGAAAGAGGCTTAGAAATAAGCGATGATAAAACAAGGATAGTCCACATATCCCAAGGGTTCGACTTTCTGGGTTTTAACGTAAGAATGTTCGGGAAAGGAAAGAATGAAACACTTCTGACCAAACCCGCCAAAAATAAAGTTCTCTCATTCTGCCAAGAAATTGGGAAAACTGTCAAAGCATTTAACGGAAAAAGCCAAGAACAATTAATCAATAAACTGAATCCGATTCTCAGAGGTTGGGCTAACTACTACAGACATTGCACATCAAAGAAAATACTCAGTTACGTAGGTAACAGGGTATGGAAATATCTGTGGGATTGGGCAAGGCGTAGACACAAAAAGCGTAAATTAAGATGGGTCAAGGACAAATACTTCAAGGTGATATACAAGAAAACTCCGTGGAGTGTGTCCACAAGAGACTGGGTATTCTCAAGTGAGTCCACATCCAAAAGAAGAAACTCAGAATTGCGAATATATGATGTCGCAGGAACACCCATTGTGAGACACGTCAAAATAGAAGGGAGCAACTCACCCGATGACCCGATTCTCAAAGAATACTGGCTAAAAAGAAGTCTAAAAGCTAACAAAACCCTCTGGGAAAAAAATAGCAAGTATGACCAAGTAGCTAGGATAAATGGGTATAAATGTCCAATCTGTAATGACTGGTTACGCAATGACGAAGAAATCGAAACCCATCACATAATTCCCATAAAAGAAGGTGGTTCTAACCTGGCTGACAACCTTGTACATCTTCATAAAGCTTGTCACAAGCTTCTTCATGGGAAAAAGAAAACCAAGCAGAAGGCTTGAAGTAAGGCTTGAGCCGGATGATGGGTAACTGTCAAGTCCGGTTCTTAGGGGAGGGGAGTAGAGTAATCTACAAACCTTACCCGACCGACGTGCAAAGTCGCATTTGATGAATAGAGAGCCGACTCTCTCTGGGGTACTTCTCCCCAGTCCTCATGTAAAGGGCTCGAAAGAGTCTGGTCACGACGAAAGTAAGCAATGAAACCGTTGGAGTGCAGACCACAAAAGCCAACAAACTGATAGCCTAAATCAGTGGTAATGGCAAGAGGAAGAAAAGGAAGGGTTAACGATAAGTGAACGACTAATCTAGCTCCGTGATATACGGAAAGGTGAAATCAGGCTGACACACCGTGAACCTTAATGGTACATAGCTGGTTGTTAGAAGTTTCGCTGTCTAACAAAGAAGTCCAAAAAGCTATCGGAGTATGAGTCGAACCCTAACCTTCTCGAAGGTCATCAAAAGCGAAACACGGTAAGCCCAATAGACTCTTTCTTGAGGTCGAAACTTGAAAGTAAGCCGAGAGTAATCAAAGCCTAACCGTCTAGGGGGTAAAGGAAGTCAGATAAAGCGAACGTCCCTGTGTAATGCAAGGAATAAGGGTTGAGGGTCCATCCCAACATCACACCACCTGAAAATGGTAGCCCACTTCTGAGAGGTCTCAAACGATATGAACGATTTCCTTGAAACTAAAACGGAGATTGAAAGATGGAAACCACTGTGGTTATCGGAGACTCTGGACAACTTAAGGACTGGTCACAGATTGACTGGAAATCAGTGGTTAAGAATGTTAAGAATCTGAGGAAACGGATATATCGTGCCACGCAGAACGGTCAGTGGAATAAGGTCAGAAGCCTAACGAAACTGATGTTAAGAAGCTTCGACAATTTAATCTTGTCTGTGCGAAAAGCTAGCAGGGGGACAACGAAGCTTGTAACATAGACAGGGCTTGTTCCCTAGCCCGCTTACCTTTTTTATAATGCTTGACCCAACGGCGGTTAATTTGCAAAAGTTCCTCTACAATTTTTTCGGGTATTTGCCCTAGGTACAGCCAATGATACTGATGTTGACCAACATAAAAAGCACTATGTCGGCGATATTGCGATTTGGTTTCTGGTCGTACAACATATTTCTGTATTCCCATTTTCTTGATTTCTCGTCCTTGAAGGATTGCACTAGTATAGGCAATTGCTATCAAAATAATTAACTTGCTTAGAGATTCTGCTCCCAGCTTCGAGCCTTCTAGACTGTAACCACCTGATTTAAAATCTCGAAACATTGTCTTGATGCAGTCGCTCATGGTTTGAAGTTACCGTAAGAGAGTGGAGCCTTATTACAAAAGCGCCGTTACCTTTTACCCATAACCTGCCGACTATAAAGGCTCCACTCTCTAAGGTTTCGTCTCCGG
>NZ_JAAHGN010001460.1:0-1389 GCF_010672485.1 Moorena sp. SIO2C4
ACCTGAAACCAGCTAACCTGAAACCAGCTAACCTGAAACCAGCTAACCTGAAACCTGAAACCAGCTAACCTGAAACCTGAAACCAGCTAACCTGAAACCAGCTAACCTGAAACCAGCTAACCTGAAACCAGCTAACCTGAAACCAGCTAACCTTGGCCAAAAGGCCACGCTACGCGAACAACCCATTAGTTATTGGTAATTTCTAGATGCGAGTTGTATTCTTTGGTACTCCCCAATTTGCTCTACCTTGTTTGGAAGGTTTGTTGAACCATCCTGAATTTGAGGTGGTGGGTGTGGTGACTCAGCCAGATAAGCGTCGAGGACGTGGTAACCAGCTGATTCCTTCCCCAGTGAAATCAATAGCATTAGCACATAAACTACCAGTTTGGCAACCGCAGCGCCTGAAAAAGCATAGGGAAACCCTAACTCAGCTAAGGCAGGTAAAGGCTGATGCTTTTGTGGTGGTTGCCTATGGGCAGATTCTCTCCCAAGAGATTCTGGATATGCCTACGGCAGGTTGTATCAATGTACATGGCTCAATTTTGCCTAAGTATAGGGGAGCAGCTCCGATCCAGTGGTGTCTTTATAATGGTGAAGCCCAAACTGGCATCACAACGATGTTGATGGATGCTGGAATGGATACTGGAGCAATGCTCTTGAAAGCATATACACCAATTAGACTATTGGATAATGCCCAGGATTTGGCACAAACTCTGAGCAATTTGGGAGCTGATTTGTTGATTGAAACCCTCCTCAAGCAAGAGTTACAGGAAATCCAACCAATTCCTCAAGATGACTCATTGGCTACCTATGCACCACTGATTCAAAAGTCAGATTATGGCCTAGATTGGTCACGCTCTAACTTGGAGTTACACAATCAGATCCGGGGATTTTTCCCGAACTGCGTCACCTCATTTCGGGGTAAATCTCTGAAAATCAGTGCCACTGTTCCCTTAGATTCCGCTTACTTATCCGAGTTGCCTTCACAGTTAAAAATGCGATCGCAGGAGTGGTCTACTCTTGATGTTGGTTCAGGTCGTCCTGGAGAAGTTGTAAAGATTGCCAAGACAATCGGTCCAATTATTCAAACTGGAAAGGGAATGTTGTTGTTGCAGCAAGTGCAATTAGCTGGCAAACGTGCTCAATCTGCTTGGGATTTTGCCAATGGTATGCGTTTAGAAGTAGGAGAAGTTCTAGGTAATAGTTAGTTAGTGAGTTTCAGTGTTCAAGGGTTCGTAAAAGCGGCAAGAATCACAGGGTCCGTCTGGATTGACAGCACAACGAATCAATTCAGAGTGAGCATTGAAATAGCAGCTGGCATCCCCAATCACCCAACGCCCCTGGAGCAGGCTTTTTTCACTAGGGTGTCCAAAAGACTGCACATACAGA
>NZ_JAAHGN010001461.1:0-1387 GCF_010672485.1 Moorena sp. SIO2C4
GTCTCCTCAAGGGGTGGGTTTTCACCACCATCCAAGAAATAGTTAGGATTTCGGGGGTTATCCCGCGAATCCCTTAGCTCATACCCCTCTAGTTTCTAGAGGCTCCTAGCTAAAACGAGCCGCACTATACGACTTATTATAACTTATTCGCGCGCAGACACTGCGGGGTTTACCCCGTCGTGTCTGTTTAATCCTCCCTTTAGAAAAGGGAGGCTCTCACATTCCCGGATGTTTTGGTAGACTTGGGTTCAGAACCAGACACCACAGGAGCGCTAGAATTCAAATCCAACTCTGGATGGTCTTCTGCGACTTGCTGCAAATTCCACTGATTCTTAAACAATAGCACTGGACGTCCCCAATTATCTTTGACTGTCACGGTATTAAACAAACGCCCAGCCTTTTCCAAGGCTTCCCAGCCACCGGCTACCCAACGAGCCACACTATAGGGCAACATATCCAACCTGGTCTCTACGCCATACTCATTTCTGAGGCGAAACTGCACTACTTCAAATTGCAACTGTCCCACTGCTGCCAGAATTGGGTCCCGCTTCGACTCATCAACGGAATACATAATTTGCACAGCCCCTTCTTCCCGCAACTCCTTCACCCCTTTCTGGAACTGCTTAAACTTAGAGGGATTAGGATTCTTCAAATAAGCAAACAACTCTGGGGAAAAGCAAGGAATCCCTTCATACTCCAACTTCTTACCGTTGTAAATCGTATCCCCAATAGCAAACACCCCTGGATTATTCAAACCAATCACATCCCCGGCATAGGCAACATCAATGGATTCTCGGTCTTGAGCAAACAGCTTTTGGGGTCTTGACAAACGGACGGTTTTACCAGTGCGAGCATGGCTGACAGTCATATCCTTTTCAAACTTACCCGTACACACCCGCACAAAGGCCACCCTATCCCGGTGCTTGGGGTCCATATTCGCTTGCAGCTTGAACACAAACCCACTAAAGTCTGGATAAGTGGGAGGAATCTCGCCCACTGTGGATTTCCGACTTTCTGGTTTCATGGCATAGTCTAAAAAAGCATCCAGAAACAGCTGCACCCCAAAATTAGTCATGGCACTGCCAAAGAACACAGGGGTCATTTGACCAGAATGAATCAGCTCTAAATCCAGCTCTGGACCAACACCATCGATAATTTCCAACTCTTCCTTTAGTTGATAATATAAGTCTTGTTCTAGCAGCTGTTCAATCTGGGGGTCTCCCAAATTAACTACCGTATTCTTCGCCTCCCGGGAGCCGTAAGCGGTGCGTTCAAACAAGTGGATTTGTTGTTCTCGACGGTCAAAAACTCCTTTAAAACGATCGCCCATGCCAATCGGCCAGTTGACCCCATAGGTTTGTAACCCTAGTTCCTGCTCAATCTCATC
>NZ_JAAHGN010001462.1:0-1385 GCF_010672485.1 Moorena sp. SIO2C4
TCACCAGGATTTCAGCTGCTTTGGCAACCTTAGTGATGGGACTCTATGCCAAATATCCATTTGCCTACTCCCGATTCCCGATTCCCGATTCCCGATTCCCGATTCCCGATTCCCAATTCTCGATTCCCGATTCTCAATTCTACATTCTACATTCTACATTCCCGATTCCCGATTCCCGATTCCCGATTCCCGATTATTGATCATACAAATCAGGACGGCGTTCTTTAGTCCTCTGAATTTGCTGCTCTTTACGCCAGCGGTCAATTTCCCCATGATTTCCTGATAACAGAACTTCTGGAACCTTCCATCCCCGAAACTCAGCAGGTCTTGTGTACTGAGGATAGTCCAGTAACCCGGCTTCAAAGCTTTCTAATTTAAGGGATTCGGCTTTGCCTACTGTTCCTGGTAGCAACCGGGTGACACCATTAATCATGGCTAGGGCTGGGATTTCTCCACAGGTTAAGACAAAATCCCCCAATGATACCTCTCGGGTGACTAAGTGTAATACCCGCTCATCCACACCTTCGTAGTGTCCACAAATTATCACCAGCTGATCATAACCTGTGGCTAATTCTTTGAACAATTGCTGTTTCATGGGTTCCCCCTGAGGGGTCATTAAGATGACATCACGCTGGGGTAAAATGGGTAAAGACTCTACAGCCGCAAAAATCGGCTCTGGTTTCATCAACATCCCCACCCCACCACCATAAGGCTCATCATCAACTCGCCGATGTTTGTCAGTAGCAAAGTCTCGGGGGTTGATCAGATGCACTTCGGCAATTTGTTTGAGGAGCGCCTTACCAAGTAGCCCTGAAGTCAGGGGAGAGCTGAAGAAATCCGGAAATAGAGTGATAATGTCAAATCGCACAAACAGTTAAGGGAGGGTAGGGGTCTGGAGCTAAAAATCCTGTGGGAAGAGGCTAAGATACATAATCAGTGATTATGCATAAATGGTAAGGCTATAATGCGTGAATATCATTAAATAATCACGAAGTAAACTGAAAAATTGCTATAATGTGGCATTTTAACTAAAAAGCACTACTCAAAAGTATTGAACTCACCTCATGCCCATTACTAATATAATGCAGCAGTTAGAATCTCAATTGCAAAGAATTAGGATGCCTAAGTCCACTCAACCAGCTATTTTGGTAATCGGCGGCGCTGAAGATAAAGTTCATGGAAGAGAGATCCTGCAAACTTTTTTTGGGCGTGCTGGAGGAACTAATGCTCGCCTTGCCATTATCCCTTCAGCCTCCAGAGAACCAACCGTGATTGGCAGTCGCTATCAACGCATCTTTGAAGACATGGGAGCCGAAGAAATTCGGTTGCTAGATATACGCGATCGCTCTGAAGCAGAAAACCAAGACTTACTAGAGTACTTGGAA
>NZ_JAAHGN010001463.1:0-1380 GCF_010672485.1 Moorena sp. SIO2C4
ATGTAGGGTGGGCATAAATAAAGATGTAGGGTGGGCAGTGGTTTATTAAGGGATAGTAATAGTTGAAAATCGGATAGAGCACTGCCCACCAGCCAGATATACATGTAGGGTGGGCAGTGCTCTATCGGATAGAGCACTGCCCACCCTACGATTAATATCTAATTAAATCCCTGTTGGTGGGCAGTGCATATCCAACCGATTCCGATCGGATTTTATTGGTTTAATCCACTGCCCACCCTACGATTAATTTTATTAAAACTGTTGGTGGGCAGTGCATATCCAACCGATTCCGATCCGATTTTATTGGTCTCGTCCACTGCCCACCCTACGATTAATTTTATTAAAACTGTTGGTGGGCAGTGCATATCCAACCGATTCCGATCGGATTTTATTGGTCTCGTCCACTGCCCACCCTACGATTAATTTTATTAAAACTGTTGGTGGGCAGTGCATATCCAACCGATTCCGATCCGATTTTATTGGTTTCATCCACTGCCCACCCTACGATTAATCGTCGCTATTTGGTAATAAAAAAAAATTCCTAAACCCCTTGACCAGAGATTAATAAATTGATATATTAATAATGTAAGCGTTTTAAACCAATAACGATTCATGAGTACAAACTTTCCTTCAAACCCTGATGACAATCAAAACCCTGAAAACCAAGGTCGCAAAGCTAAGAAAGCCAAGCACATCTTGATTGGTTATCCTGAACAAGTTCGGAAAACAATTCTTACCATCTATTCTCTTAAATACGCTTATCCCGACGAGTGGAGCACTCCCGAACCTACCGGAAATCCTGGTGAGGTTATGGTGACTTTGATTCGATATTTTTACGTAGATTAGGATAGTAAATTGCCAGGGCGTCGCCCTGGCGACCAGGAATGAAGAATGAAGAATGAAGAATGAAGAATGAAGAATGAACGTTTTTTTGGGGAGGGGTATAAATCAGCAAGCCGTCAGCGGTCAGCCGTCAGCTTATTTTATTCAAAAGCACCGATTGCGCTACGCGCAGGCTAAGCCTTTGGCTGATACGCGACACGCTGATAGCTGACTAACTCGGGAATAATGTACAATTAATCAGGAGTTATATGGTTTAAGTGCAGCTTAGCTGTACGTTTTGAGGTTTACACAATATAATTCGGTCAAGTATTAGAGTTTATCTGAGCTTGACCGAATTTTTTTATTAATTGCTATACTTATAGAAGTTATTAATGGGAGTTTTGATCCCCCCTAACCCCCCTTAAAAAAAGGGGGGAAAAGAGTAGGCGTAGGGTGCGTTAGGGACGGGCTCGGCATCATTTTATAGGTAGTCAGTCTTGGAAGAGTCCGTCCCGTAACGCACCACCAGGTCAAACTGACAGCTGATAGCTGACCGCT
>NZ_JAAHGN010001464.1:0-1378 GCF_010672485.1 Moorena sp. SIO2C4
CCGCAGCTTTCGCCACACCGGTAGTTGTTTAGCTTCCTCATGCCAAGAGCGCAATAAGGGCAAAAAATCTTTAGCAGTTTGGGCATGCTCAAACAGGTGGCTGCTGAATGCTTACACGCGAACAGCTTATGCGTTACGTCCCAGCGTCGAAGCCTGTGCCACGCTACACCGAACAGCTTTTGAAGAAAACAGGTAAGCATTGGAATAATGCTGAGTTAAGTCACAAGCTAGAAGCCTCTGCCACGGCTGACCGCTGACCGCTGACCACTGACCGCTGAATGCTTACATGTGACGATAAGATTGATAGTAAAAGGATAACTAAAATGAAGCAGTTACTGTTACTGTTAGCTTTGGCGGGATTTCTGAGTTTAGGAACTGCGATCGCTAAATTAAATTCCCCTCAACCTCCGGATCTACAGTATCTGCTAGAGCGTGGTGAATGTTCAGCTTGTGTATTAGAGGGGGTACATCTACAGGGGCTCAATTTTCATTTTGCTGAGCTAGAAGGAGCAAATTTGCAACATATTCATGGCAAAGGCGCTAACTTTGAGGGGGCAAATTGTGGAAAAAGTCAATGGCAAAATTCTCAGCTTCAGTATGCTGATTTTAGGGATGCTAATCTGAGCAATGCTAGCCTACAATATGCTGATTTAATGGTAGCAAATTTCAAGGGAGCAAACCTGATTGAGGCTGATCTAGATTACGCTAATCTCCAAGGTGGTAAGTTTCAAGCTGTCCAAATCAGTAATGGACATTTACAGAGTGCTAATTTGGCCTATGCTCATTTAGAAGGAGCTAATCTAGCTAATGCTGATTTAAGCAACAGTCGGTTGGAAGGAGCAATACTGAAGGGGGCTAATTTGCAGGGAGCAAGTTTAGCAGGAGCTAATTTGAGGAAAGCTAATTTACAGGGAGCTAATTTAAAAGGGGCTAATCTAAATTTTACTAACTTCACCAACGCTAACCTATCTGATACTTATCTTGGGGGAGCAATTCTAGACCAAACTAACCTTGAAAAGGCTGTGCTGGAAAGAGCTTGTTTCGGTCCTGTGGAATGTACGTTCAAAACAAATTCAATAACATCGTTTTCAACAGCGGCTACTTTCAAAGAGGTTAACTTCAAGGGAACGAACGTAAAGGGAGCAAGTTTTAAGGGAATTGATGGGGAAACTATTCCCTGGGAAACTATGGAACTGTGCAATACAATTTTACCTGATGGAGTGGTAAGCGATCGCGATTGTTAGAATTAAGAATTTAGAATTTAGAATTTAGAATTGGGAGTAGGGAGTAGGGAGTAGGGAGTAGGGAGCAGGTAAGAGGTAAAAGGCAATAGGCAATAGGCAATAGGCAATAGGTAATAGGCAATAGGTAATAGGTA
>NZ_JAAHGN010001465.1:0-1371 GCF_010672485.1 Moorena sp. SIO2C4
TTAGCCCACCGTCACTAGACCCCACACGCAGCAAGGCCAAGTTGCCTGTAGTGGGACTGGGGTCAGTAGACTCAAGGTTGACTTCAAAGTTGACTTCAAAGTAGTGAATACCTGCTGTCAATTGACCTAGGTATGACCGGACTTTGAGGTGATAGTTGTCTATCGGGAATTCTGCATCTTGTTCAATTACTAAACCATTGGTCATAAGCTGGTATTGATTTAAATTCCATGGTTGTGAGAGTGGGGGAGTCGGGAGTCGGGAGCGGTGCGACCCGTGGCGAATTTAATTCGCCAACGGAAAGCGCACCGAGGGAGTCGGGAGTCGGGAGCAGGCAATAGGCAATAGGCATGCTAGCAATAGGCAAGAGGTAAGAGTGAAAAAAATCCTGTGTACCTCAGGTGCGACCTGTGGCGAATTTAATTCTTAATGGTAAGAGCGCACCTCATAGTTATGAAAAACGCTGTCATCATAATCTCCCCATCTCCCCATCTCCCCATCTCCCCATCTCCCCACACTCCCGATTCCCGATTCCCGATTCCCGATTCCCGACAAATATGAGATGCACTGTTATGGGCTTTGGAAGAGGAAACGAATTTTAGCGATCGCAATTTCATCTCCGGGATTGATGGTTTCCGGTCGGGTAATTTTGGCATTGAAGCGAGTTTTACCAGCAGGCTTGATAAAAACACCATTGGTAGAACCAAGGTCTTTGATTTTCCATTGCCCTCCCTCTCGATAAATTTCTGCGTGGTGGCGGGAGACTGTCTCGTTACCGACAAATGGCTCTAAGTCAATATCAACAGGACCCATATCTGGATCAAAGATGCCGATAAGATTGCTATGATCTAGCCAGAATTCTGGGACAGGAGCATCAGCTTGCTTAGCAATCAGTTTCGCTATTAAAGCAGTATTAGTAATAGGAGGAGTTGGAGGTATAAAGGGCTGGGGTTGGGGTTGCTCTAGGGTGATTGGTAGAGGCTCATCAAGAGGTTGTGCTGGTGTAGTTTTCCAGGGATTCTGCTGAGGAGGTTGGATTATGATTGGTGGTTGAGATTCAGGTGGTACTTTGGTTTGGGATTGTAATTCAGAACCACAAGCCTCACAGAATTCGGTTCCTTCTGGGTTTTTATCATAGCCACAAATTGAGCAGGTAATCATTGATAAATCCTTGGTGAGTAAATATATATAAAGGGAGTCGGGAGTCGGGAGTCGGGAGTCGGGAGTCGGGAGGAGTGCGTTAGGGGCGGGCTTGCCCTGATGTTCAAGCTCGTAGCCAGGGTTGGGACAGTCCGCCTGGGAATTGAAACAGGCAAGATGCCTGTTCCACCAAGATGCCCGCTGACGGCTGACGGCTGACGGCTGACCGCTGA
>NZ_JAAHGN010001466.1:0-1370 GCF_010672485.1 Moorena sp. SIO2C4
GCAGATATGAAAAGAAATAAGTTGTGTAAGTTTGAAGTCGTGTCAAGAACGTAAAGGTGATTTTGTTCCATATTTCATGACCTAGACGAATACAATAAGGGAATATCCAAATTGGTAATAATGTCCGCATTGGTGCTGGGTCAGTGGTCTTGCGAGATGTTCCTTCCGATTGTACTGTGGTCGGTATTCCAGGTCGGATTGTCTATCGTTCCGGTGTACGAGTCAATCCCCTTGAACATGGTAGCTTGCCTGACTCAGAAGCCAAGGTAATTCGAGCGTTAGTAGACCGGATTGAGTCTCTAGAACAACAGCTACAAGAGTTAACTCAGCAAAGATCTTCAATGGCATCAATGATATCTGATCACTCTTCAACACCAGATGGTCCAGAGAAGGGGGCTAATGCCCCATGTTGTGATCTCCAGGATAAAGAAATTCGGCAGTGTTTAGATAGTTATGGGATTTGAGCTAGTTGTCAAATGTTAGCAGGTTAAAGGTTGAAGGTTTTACCTGTCGTTCCTGTTGGCTCTAGACAGGGAATCGGATTAGTAACACAATAGAATATTTTAACCACACCCATTTTGGTGTGACCCCGAAGCTAAGGATTAACAGCTTTTTGAAACCACTCCCCAGAACTGTCTTGGTAGTAAAGCCATCGGTTTTGGGGGAAACCCTGCAACCTTAGGTGATCAACCTTGACTGGTTCGAGCAATAATAGGCAAAAATTTGGCAAAGGCTGATCTAGGGCAGGTGGTGGTGGGGAAAAGGCTTGTTTATCTGGTACTCTAGCAACACCAGGGTCAGGCCACGCAAATTGTAAGCGAGCTGCATCGGAAAGATTTTGCCAAGTCTGCTGGCGGACTTGTTGAAGTCCTTCGTCAGGATAATCAGCAGTGATCAGGGTCAACTGGCCTGCTAAACGAAATTGTTCGCGAGTGTTGGGAAAGTACCAACAAACTTCTCCCCAGGGATGATGATTAATGTCGTGAATTTTCTGGCTACGGGTATCGGTAATAACTTTGAGTTGGTTGGAGTTGTCCAAAAAACCCCGAAAAACTACGGTGCGGTTAGCAGGATAGCCCTTGGGGTCAACGGTTGCCAGTTGAAAGTAACGAGCATAAGGTAGGCTGCGATTGTGATGGATTGCGCGAGCTAGGGGCGATCGCCAAACAGCAATAGGCATTTTTTTTTAGACATAGCCCATAAAATAGCGGAAAGGTGAGCTTTCCGCATCTAATTATTAAATTCGCCACGGGTCGCACCTAAATGTAGGGTAGTTTCAAGCTCAGGATGGAAGCAAGCCCCAAGTTGGCTGACCAAAGACCCTGAGGGCGCAAGCCCCTGGATTCTATCCCGGAGACGAAACCTTAGGA
>NZ_JAAHGN010001467.1:0-1370 GCF_010672485.1 Moorena sp. SIO2C4
AGCAATACTTTGAATACTGCTAACAGGGTCATAAATAGGGTGGTTCCCTGCTTTTGGGTGAGTTGTTTAACTTTTGATGTTAGTGCTGCTGGTATGTTTATGGGTATACCTGCTCCATTAAAAGTTTGAACTGGGGGTCGGGGATGGTCTGTGGGTAGTTGTAGTTGGGGTAGGTCAAGGAGCTTTTGCTTCCAGTAGTTGAGTTGGCTAGAGAGGGTTTCACCTTGTAAGTAGTTCTTTTGCCAAACTGCAAAGTCGGCATATTGTATTGGTAGTGGGGGTAATGGAGATGATTGGTCTGCCAGTGTGGCAGTGTAAATAGCCGAGAGTTCTTTGGGTAATACTGTCAGTGACCAGCCATCACTAGCGATGTGATGTAATGTAATTTGCAGTATGTGTTCTGTTGTTCCTAGTTGAAACAACTGAGCCCGTATGGGGGGGTCTACTTCTAGATTGAATGAAAGTTCATTTTCTTGTTGGAGTAGTTGTTGGAGTTTGGTGGTAGCTTCTGATGGTGTTAACCCAGTGAGGTCAATTATGGGTAGTTCTAATTCAAAGGGGGGTTGAATTATTTGTACTGGTGTGCCGTTGATTTCACTGAAAGTGGTTCTCAGGGTTTCATGGCGAGCGATGATTTGGTTGATACTTGTTTGTAGGGCTACATAGTCTAGTTTTCCTACTAGATGTAGGGTTAATGGCATATTGTAGGCGTTGCTACTCAAGGCCATTTTTTCTATAAACCATAGCCTTTGTTGTGCATAGGATAACGGGATTACCTGCTCCCTAGAAATTGATTGAATGGAACTAGCTACAGATTTCTGAGTTATTTGTACTTCTCGAAGAAACTCTAAAATTTCTGTCTTGCGCTCCACTAGATTCCGTTTTAGCTCTGCTGTCATTACTCCCTTGGGAGCATAACATTCTAGTTGCTCTTGCTCTATCCAAAGTTTAACACCCAGATTTTGCAGGTAAGAAATAAAATTAACTGTTTTCATAACACAAATCTCTCATATTCTTCTGTTTCTGAAATTAACGTAGTCTTATCTTGGGGTAGCTGACGCAGCACTTCAATATTTTTAGCTATGCCAGCAATAGTTGGTGACTCAAATAAACGCTGTAAAGTCAGTTCATTCCCAAAAGCCTGACGGCAGCGAGACACAACCTGAGTTGCCATCAGGGAATGGCCGCCCAAATCAAAGAAGTTATCGTGTATTCCCACCTGTTCTATACCCAACACTTCTGCCCAAATCTCTGCTAATACCTTCTGTGTCTGTGTCTGTGGAGCTACATACTCCGTTGACACACTACTGGCCACATCCGGTACAGGCAAAGCCTTACGGTCTACCTTACCGTTAGGAGTCAGAGGCAGT
>NZ_JAAHGN010001468.1:0-1365 GCF_010672485.1 Moorena sp. SIO2C4
CTCTACTGATTTTTGTTCTGATTTTATCATTATTAAAGGGTGCATATTCAGCAGCGCAAAGTCAACAATAACCTGACATAAAATCTGGCAATTGTGACGTAAGCTATCAGCTATCAGCCATTGGCCGTAGGCCACTCTACGCGAACAGTTTATGCGCTACTTGAGGTGCTACTTGAGGTGGTTTTGAATAAAATAAGCACCTCAAGTAGCGTGAGCCTTTAGCTCACGGCTGACGGCTGATAGCTGATAGGTTACTGTCAAGCTTTGGTTAACTTTGCGAGATATTCTCTTTATTCTAGTCTGGAGTGCAGGGTTATAATCATGAAATGCGATCAGATTTATTGTGCCTGGATTCAGGATTCTCAAAACGCAGATCATTACGTCTGCCTAAAGTGCAATCGTGAACGCTATATCAACGAAAGTCGTCCTGGATCAGTAATCTTTGTTTGCGTAGCAATAGCTTTCATAGTTATTGCTCTGCTCAGCAATGATGGCGAGATTCAACATCCAGAAAATCAACACCGAGCAACTCAAATAGAGATGGGTCGAAAAAATCAAGTCCGATACCGGGACTTGTCGCCGACGGCTAACCTCTAGTACCTCTGCAAAATTCCCAGGGCTCTGGGAACAGGGAGGGTGGGAAGTGTGGGAAGTGTGGGGAAGAACGGTTGTGGTTTCCACGGGGCTTACGAGGTGCGTCGCGGTGTTCCGCACACAGCCCCTCCCCATTAGGGACAGCATCGCTACTATAACTAGTGCTATAGTAGCGATGCAATTTTCATCCATGGTTCTGAGATTACCAGAATCTGGTGGGGATTTTTTGCGATCGCGTAGCGGCTCAAAAGGAGCATCGCTTTTAGCGTGGCCTACGGCCAATCGCGTAGCGGCTCAAAAGGAGCATCGCATTTATAATCGTTAAAAACTTACCAGAAGGTAGACTAGCAACTTAGATAAAAACTCTTCAAAAGGGTAGAAATTGATTAAAGTTTTACGTGATCATTGGTCTAGGGTAATTGGAGTTAACTTTTTAGAAAAAGCACCAAAACCTCAAGTCTTGGGATTTAGGACTAAACCCGTCTCCATTTCTAGTAAAGTCAATCTCTTTTATGGCAAAAAAAAAGCAAGTTATGAAATTAACTTGCAACGGACTTAACCTGATATATTTTGGGAATTTTATTGGATTATCAACCAAATAATACCATTATCCTTTAATACCATTATTTGGCTTCTAGGTGCAACAGGTATCCGTGTAGGAATTGTGATAATTTGTTATGCCATATTGCTTAGTCCCAGATCCGCTGTTCCCTGTTCCCTTTGCTATACAGCTAATTCACACTTTCATATACTGTTCAATTCGATGCCCCA
>NZ_JAAHGN010001469.1:0-1364 GCF_010672485.1 Moorena sp. SIO2C4
TGACCGCACTCAACAACAGTAATTATCACTGGGATGACGCCTACAACTCAGTATTGAGGGTTTTTTCAATACAGGCTTTGAGGGTCTCAGCCACGATGGCAACTGTGGGCTGATGCACCATATACTCGTGATAACCAGGAATGGTATGGACTTCCACCTTTGAGGGCGAGATCGCTTGCCAACCCAATGTAGGATCGGTTGTCATTTCTACTGAGGATACTGCCACTGAACCAGCTTCAGCGTGCAGCAGTGTTATTACATCTGGATAGTTAGGGGGCGAGTAACTGCGCATAGCCTTGTGATTGAGCTTCATCAACTGGAGAAGACGCTCAATCTGAGCTGCTTCCAAATCTGGTGGTACTAGATTGCCCTGACGAGCCTGTTCCAAAATAAAGGCAGCTTGTTGCTCCGATGGTAATTCCCGGAGGACTTCCCAATCGAGGGAGAGGGGACCGCCAAAGAGCTCAAGCACCACCTCCACATCTTCTGATAAGGCTTGCTCATCAGGCATGTGGGCCGGTGCATAGGTATCCAACAGGCCCAGAAATGCAACCTGCTCACCTTGGGAAAGCAAATCGTGGGCCATTTGCAAGGCAACCATCCCACCAAAAGACCAACCCATCAGCAGGTAAGGACCCTGAGCTTGGACTTTGCCGATCTCAGCGAGGTAAACCGTTGCCATCTCTTCCACCGTTGTCAGTGGAGCTTGCCCTTCTTGTTGACCCAAGGATTGCAAGCCATAGAAGGGCTGGTCTGAACCGAGCAGATGAGATAGCTCCAGATAGCAAAAGACTGTCCCACCAGCAGGGTGAACACAGAAAATAGGCTGTTGGTTCCCCTGGGGCTGAATAGGAACCAGGGGAGATAGGGAGGCCACACCCTGCTCTTGCTGCAGAATTACAGCTAGCTGCTCAATGGTTGCCGCCTGAAACAGAGTTGCTAAAGGCAGCGAGCGCCCGAAGTCCTGCTCGATGCGATTCATTAAGCGCACGGCCAACAGGGAGTGCCCCCCCAAGTCAAAGAAGTTACTACGAACCCCAATGGGTTGAACCTCTAAAATCTCCTCCCATAGCTTTACCATCTGTAGCTCTTGGCGATTGCGTGGGGGAATATAGGTGTCAGGGGAGTGGTGATCGCCGATCAACTCAGGGGTGGGCAATCGTTTGCGATCGACCTTACCATTTGCCGTTAGGGGCAGGGCATCGAGGACCATGTAACTCGGCGGGACCATATACTCTGGCAACTGCTGTTGCAAATAGTGACGCAGTTCGTCAATGCGCATGTCATTGTGGACGTCTTCTGTGGCAGAGTCGGATGATTCTGAGTGGAAGACCACATAGGTCACCAACTGCTTACTCTGTAGA
>NZ_JAAHGN010000147.1:0-10413 GCF_010672485.1 Moorena sp. SIO2C4
CGTCGTTCGCACAGCGTGGCCAAACGCGCACGCGTGGCCGTTCGCGTAGCGTGGCCAAAAGGCCAAAAGGCCAAGGCCAAAGCCTGTGCCACAAAGCTGTTCGCGCAGCGTGAGCCTTTAGCTCACCGCTGACCGCTGACCGCTGAATGCTTATCCCGATTCCCGATTCCCTACTCCCGATTCCCGATTCCCGATTCCCTACTCCCGATTCCCTACTCCCATCAAATTTGATACTACCCACAGATCCTCTGGGCGGTCAACATCAGTAAGCTCGGAAAGCATCCCGATAGTTAGGTTAAGACTGTTAGCAATATCCACGGTTTGCTGCAAAACCTCAGATGTTCCCCAATTCACTCCCACAAACAACTCTGGAATCAATCGACTTAGACCAACCAGATAGTAGCCGCCATCCTTAGCTGCTCCAAGTACTAAATCATGATTGTCTAGAGCCTCAAATGCCTGATTCATCACCGAACTATTCAAATCGGGGCAATCAATACCAATTATCACAACTTTGGTCATGCTTTCCGCAAACGATAACTGAAATGCCGTTGTGATTCGCTTGCCCAAATCCCCATCACTCTGAGGTTTATAGACCAGATTTGAGCCTAACCAATTCTCCATTAGCTGTTGATTACCACCAGCAAAATGGATTTCTACAGACACAGGGCGACCAGTTGTAAATTCCTTGACCTGGGCAACAGTGTGTTCCGTCATGCGACGTTGAAGCTTTGCCGCACCATCCGCTCCTAGAGCTGGTATCATCCGGGTTTTAGTCTTTCCCGGCTCTGGATAGCGGCTGAAAATAATTAAGCGTTCTGTCAGTATCATTATATGAAGGGAATAGGGAGTAGGGAATAGGGAGTCGGGAGTCGGGAGTCGGGAATCGGGAGTCGGGATTAGGGGACAATAATTATCACAATTACTACACCGATTTTTAAGCACCTACACAGAATTAATTACCTATTGCAAATCTCTGTAACCCTTACCCTGCAAAGCTTTTTTTTTGTAAAATGTGTAAGTAATTTTGTGTACCTACTTATAGCATTTTGAGTTTAGTTATTAACATAGTCGCGCTTGGGAAAGGCAAGAGGCAAGAGGCAAGAGTAAAGAAAGTATATAGGTATTTTTGGTAAGGTCAAAAATGCTCATCATTTGATAGCTGATAGCTGTTCGCGTAGCGTGCGCGTAGCGCTAATCGCTGTTCGCTGATAGCTGATAGCTGATAGCTGATAGCTTACATCCCTATTTTTTCCAAAACTTCTTGGGCAAGAGACCGAAATTCTTCTGAAGCCATACAATATGGTTTATAATCCAACACAGACACAGGAGACGGTATATCCTGATTGTCTACTTTTTCAACTTGTTCAGCACACTTTGCCAAATCATCTCGATCGAAAATAACACTCTTCATGACATCAAAGCCATAGCGGTCGGAAATTGCTTTGATCCGTTTTGGCAAGGTATGCTGTATGAACATGTTATTGGTTGCTATTTTACAAGGCAACACTCCCAAGACGTTAAGGGGCGGCTTAATTTGGATTTGTTTTCTATAGCCATTAATCGCTCTGATAAAATCTTTGACATTCAGTAAGCCTTGATTAGAAAAAGGCTTGAGGTCTGAAGGAATGATTAAAAAGTCAGCAGTGATTAAAGCAATTCTAGCATATAAATTCCAAGAGGGAGGGGTATCAATAATTACCACATCATAGTAATTTTTAACATCGTCTAGTTTATCAATCAGCATGAGCAGGCTAAAATCAAGCTGATTCATATCAAGCTCATATTTCATCAGATCAATGTGAGCAGGAACCACATCAATTTCTGGATTGCTGAATTCAGATTTTCTAGCTACTTCCGAGATTGAGAAGAATTCTTCAGATTGCAAAACATGGAGAATATTACACTCTTTGATATCATCAAAGGCTTCGTCATGAAATTTAACCAGTCCGGTAGCAAAGGTAGCATTCGCTTGGCTATCAAGATCGATGATCAGCACTTTTTTGCGGTTTTTTCGGATAGCTGCCCCTAGGTTAACCACCGTTGTGGTTTTCCCGACGCCGCCTTTGTTATGGTATACTGCAATGACCTTCACGTTATGTTACCTCTTTTTGTCAAAACTGGGATACACCATTTCTATAGTCAATATGAAAGGCGGTGTTGGCAAGACTACCACCACCGTCAACCTTGCTACCTGTCTTGCCAAAGATTATGGCATGCGAGTATTAATCGTTGATCTCGATACCCAGATTAATGCTACCCTAAGCCTGATGCCTCCAGTGCAATTTGCTAAACTCAAGAAGGAGGACCGAACCTTAAAAAAAATAATTAATCAAGTGATTCAGTCACCCACTCAGGCATATATTCCCGTTGAACAAGCGATTCAGCGCAATATTTGTCGAGTGGATGGACTAGATTTATTGCCAGGGGATATCGAAACCTACAATGATTTTCTATTGGCTGCATTGCTGTTTTCTCAGTCAAAGGATAATCCCCAAGAGTTTGAAAACAACTGGAATCAGCTAGAAAATTATTTAATTAAGCGTGCCCTTGAGCCAGTTCAACAAACCTACGATTTTATTCTATTGGATTTCCCTCCAAGTGAGAATATTATCACTCGTAGCGGAATTATTGCTAGTGATTTTTATCTCATTCCTGCCAAACCTGAACCTTTATCAGTGGTTGGGATTGGCATCCTCGAAGAAGGTCAGATCAAAAAGCTGGTACAAAGCGATCGCTCTGGGATAACCCTGATTGGGATTCTGTTTTTCTCCCTTGGTCACGCCACCAATATGGCGACACAAGTCAAGAACCGATTGACCGATAATTTTGGGAAAGACAAAATTTTTACTATAGAAATTCCCAGGAATGTTGCGGTTGCCAAAGCCGTGGATGAGTTTCGACCTGTGGTCGTCAATGAACCCCAAGCACCAGGAGCCAAAGCCTTTACTCAATTCACTCAAGAATTTATCCAAAAATTATCGAATATTATAACAAATAAATCTAAGAACTAGTTGAGCAGGAGGGTGGAATCGGGAATCGGGAATCGGGAATCGGGAATCGGGAATCGGGAATCGGGAATCGGGAATCGGGAGTGCGTAGGGTGCGTAGGGTGCGTTAGGGGCGGGCTTGCCCTCATGTTCATCCTCGAGCGCAAGTGTTAGGTTGCTGCCCGTAACGCACCACCGGGTCAAACTACATTTTTGCTCATTTTTGAGGAAATTGGGAATTTAGGAGCAAGGCCAAAATAATGATTAAATCTTGGATGGTAATTGCAGCGGTAACCCTGCTAGTAGCATTCGCTGGTAACTTAATCACCAGACCGGCAGGAGTCAGATGGTTCTATCGCCTACGTCGTCCGGAATGGCTCACCTTCGAGGGAGCAATTCCCCTAATCTGGATAACTATCTTTATTTGCGGTGGTTGGTCAGCGTATATAGTTTGGGAGCATGACCCAGGTAGCGGAAGCACCTGGTTGCTGATGGGTTTATATCTACTACTAGAAATCATCACCATGGCTTATACACCAGTGATGTTTCTGTTTCGTAGCCTCACCGTTGGCACCATTATTGGTGGCACAGGTGCCTTATTAAGTCTTATCCTGGGTTTACTGATTTATCCCGTATCCCTGGTGGCGTTTTTGTTACTACTTCCCTACATAATTTGGAGTCCGATTGGTACCTACACCACCTGGGAAATGAGGCGACTTAATCCAGGGGCAGCATAATTTATTTGTAAGCATTCAGCCGTCAGCCGTCAGCCGTCAGGTGACGTAACAGAGTATTTTTTTTAATTGTAGTAGGGTGGGCAAAAACAGTTTGGTTAAAATGAGTCTTCTAGATCAGATTACTTTGCCCACCCTACTTGAATTGGGATTTTTTTTAATTGTAGTAGGGTGGGCAAAAACAGTTTGGTTCAAAGGAGTCTTCTAGATCAGATTACTTTGCCCACCCTACTTGAATTGGGATTTTTTTTTACACGCAAGTTTCTTAATTTCATTGTCCTAGAGCTCAGTAATCATCCGTTCCATAAACAGTTTTGCCATCAGGCATCACAGCAAATTGTAAATCAGCGCCTTTTAGATTAGTACCCTTTAATACCGCATCTTGCAAATTGGCGTAACGCAAATTCGCTTTATAAAGGTTAGCACCAGTGAGATTAGCCTCCCTCAAAATGGCACCATAAATACTAGCATGACTCAAGTCAGCATGCTCCATATTGGCACCAGTCAAGTCAGCTTCTCGAAGCTCAGTACGATTAAGAATAGCAGTACTTAAATCAGCATTAGCCAATCGGATATTGAGGAGATTAGCATCACTGAGATCAGCACCTTTCAAGTTAGTATCTTTAAAGTCAGCGCCATCTAAGTCAGCAGAGGTTAACTTCGCGTTTTCAAAACGAGCACCAATCACTTTGGCATCTTTGAGATTAGCGTTCTCTAGGTTACTATCGGATAAGTTAGCTTGGCTAAAGTCAGCTCTGCTAAAGTCAACTCCACTTAAGTCAAGTCCACTCAAATCAATACCCATCAGATCACACTCTACACAGGTCTTGGTTTTTAACATTAACTCAAGCACTTTTGTCTTGGCTTTTGGATGTTGAATGGTCTTACTGGAGTTATCATTAGTTTTTAGGGATATGCTAACCTGTTGCTGAGATGATAGATGAAGAGCAATTGCTATAGTTGCCGCTAAGACCACAGCGATGATTAAAGATAGTTTAATGTTCATAAGCAAAAGCTTGCCCAGATTGACCTGAGAGTCGCACTCTACTTAGAGAGATACAAGAGATTATTCGCCCCTACCGGAATAAAAGTTTAAACTTTTGTATATAGCAATAGCAGCTGTTTGCTGGAATAAGAGTAGAGGCTTTGGCAGAAAGGCGCGATAATAGAGCTAGTTTACCGTTTGCTTGTTGTCACCCTATGCTCCCTGGGTAGACTATAGGGTGTAGCCTATAAAAAAATAGTTACTAAAAAATTAATTTAATTATACCATGAAATCACATTGCACGACAGCGTAAAAATTGGAATCAGGCTATGCTGCTAAAAGCTGCCATCATAGATTACAGCATGGCCAACTAGATGGCAGTTAGATGAAATCTTAAAAGTTACCCACCAAAGCGCGGAATTTAAGGATTAAGGAAGTTCCATTATGTTAGTTTGTCCCCAGTGTCAGTTCGAGAACCCAAATACCAACAAGTTTTGTCAACGATGTGGAACTTCCCTAACCGATAAAAGTTGTCATGAATGCGCTAGCCAAGTGCCCCTAAATGCTGAAACTTGTCACAACTGCGGTGCCTTCACAGGAACGGTTTGGAGGGCAATTATTTCTAAGCAGCAAAATTCGGCAAGGTCCCCCCAGTATTCTCCTCAAACTCCGGTTGAGGTGTCAGACTCCTCAGCTGAGCAGGCTACGGCAGTAGCGGTCTCCCAACCAGAGTCTGACCAGACCGAGAGGGAACTAACCCAGCCAGCATCATTCCTAGAAACAACACAAGAGTGGCTAACTAAATCGGATACTATACTAACAGAGCCAGGGGATGATGGCACCTTGTCCCAAGCATCAACAGTCTTCGCTGATCAAGCATCGATAAACAACAGAAGTGGCTGTGATCAAGTGGAACTAGAATCATCAGAGGAGCCATTACTAGAGATTAGCCCAATACAGAAGAAACCTCAATCTACTGAAGCTTCGAGCTGGTCAATTCCTAATCTCGAAAACCCAACTTCAGAGACAGCAACAATTGTCTATCTAGACCAGGGTAAGCGTTACAGAGTACTAGAACCTGATCAACTCTATCAGATCGGGGAAAGTAAGACAACAGATGATAGTATCTTTGTCACAGTTTTGGACTGCCAACCGTTACAAAAGTCTCCCCTAGAAGCCCTGATTAATCAAACAAAATTGTCTCCAGAGAAATTTGATCTATCCACAACCCTAGAGCAGCCAAAACCTTCCTCGAAAGAAAACGTAGACGTTTGGAAAGTCCTAGATATCCCACAGAGTGCTAAACCCTATTTGGCTCTCAAGGACTTATGTTACCCTAGCGTGCCAGAAATTCATGATGTTTGGCAGCAAAATGGTAAGGCGATAATCCTGCTAGAAAACCGTTCAGAATGGCAGTTACTGAGTAAGTTGTGGGGGTCCGAAGAGTTTTCTAAACTGCAAATCCTATACTGGCTCGATGAAATGGCAAAGCTTTGGCAAGCTCTAGAGCCTTGGCATTGTCGTCAGAGTCTGTTGGAACTGACGAATCTCCGGGTGGATGAAGACCAAGCACTAGGTTTGGAGCGTCTATATCCCGACAGGGAGGAAAATCCCCTAACCCTAGAGGATTTGGGACAACTGTGGCAACGATTATTTAACGAGTCCCAGCGAACTCAATTTACCTCCTTGTCAACGGTTGTCCGGCAGTTGTGTACAAAGGAAATTGAAACCATTGAGGAATTGCGATCGCATCTGCAAGCCATTGCTCACGAACAAGAATCTGACCCATACGAATCCGGTATGGAATTAACTGAGGCTGTAGTCTCAGAAATGGCAACGGCAGACACTCAACCTCCTGATAGCCAGGAATTATTGTCTGATCTACCAGGAATTGAGCAACAAGGGGATGACATGCCAACGGTACTGTTGCCAATGAGCTTGCAGAGTCTCGATGATCTCGGTATTACAGATATTGGTCATCAAAGAGATCATAATGAGGATTGTTTTGGCATCGAGACCCAACTCAAAAAGCAGGAAAATCCCATTGGTCGAACTATACAAGCTCGTGGTTTATATATTCTCTGCGATGGCATGGGAGGGCATGCGGCTGGGGAAGTAGCCAGTTCTATGGCAGTAGAGGTACTCCAGAATTACTTTAAACAAAATTGGCAAGACGAGTTTCCCACAGAAGATAGTCTCAGGAAATCGGTCTATGTAACAAATCAAGCGATTTTCGATATCAACCAACAAAATGCTCGCTCTGGCAGCGGTCGAATGGGTACGACTCTAGTCATGATGTTGATTCAAAATACCAAGGTAGGGATTGTCCATGTCGGAGATAGTCGGGTCTATCGTCTAACTCGCAAACGAGGCT
Organism: Moorena sp. SIO2C4; assembly: GCF_010672485.1. Lineage (NCBI taxonomy): Bacteria > Bacillati > Cyanobacteriota > Cyanophyceae > Coleofasciculales > Coleofasciculaceae > Moorena > Moorena sp. SIO2C4. The sequence goes on from NZ_JAAHGN010000147.1 coordinate 7,084, forward strand.
TAGAGCAAATCACTATAGACCACGAGGTGGGTCAACGAGAAATCCAGCACGGAGTAGATCCAGAGCTCGCTTACTCTCGCCCTGATGCCTATCAACTAACTCAAGCCCTTGGACCGCGCAGTGAGCAATTCCTAAATCCTGATGTGCAATTCATAGATATCGCAGAAGATACTATATTCTTACTTTGTTCTGATGGTTTGTCAGATAATGACCTGTTGGAAAATTACTGGCAAACTCACTTAGCGCCTTTACTAAGTTCCCGAGCTAGCCTCGATCAGGGTCTGGTTAACTTGATTGAGCTGGCAAATGAGCATAATGGTCACGACAACATTACACTAATCCTAGTTCGGGTGAAGGTGCGACCAAACTTGGCTCAACCAACATTAAATTAGGTGATTAGTTGTATGTGATTAGTGATTAGCTAGGTGATTAGTGATTAGCTAGGTGATTAGTAGCTGCCAGTAGATTCTGGTTAGTCACTTTGGACAAAGGACAAAACCGACAAAGGATAAAACCCACAAAGGATAAAACCCACAAAGGACTTTGGACAAAGGACAACTGACTATGGTCACACTGACCCTATTAGATCCGTTAAGCCCCACTCCAGTGCAGCAGTGGAGCTTTCAGAGCAAATCTACGATTCGCATTGGTCGTGCTCCTGATAATGATGTGATTGTCGATGACCCGATCGTGTCACGACATCACCTGGAACTCAGGGCTAGTGCTTCCCCATCGGGTCCGATGTGGCAGTTGGTCAATCAGGGTGCCAATGGCACCTTCCTCAATGGTGTCTTGGTTTCCCAGGGGGTGCTGCCGGAAAAGGCTCTGATTCAGCTAGCCCAGAAAGGTCCGAGGCTGCAATTCCAAGTTCAAACCCAGCAACTCCCTTCCCTAGCACCCTTGCCCTTGACTGAGACTACTAAGCCATGCCAACACCAAGGCAATGCACCAGGCAATTTGTTCTGTATTCACTGTGGTCAACCCTTGGTGCCAGTCGAGGGAGTCATTCGCAACTACCATGTTTTGCGGACATTGGGACAGGGGGGAATGGGAACCACTTATCTTGCCTGGGACAAAGTTAACAGCAAGGATGGATACCCACTCCTACTAGTACTGAAGGAAATGAATGCTGACATGGCTCAAATTTCCAAGGCTCAAGAACTGTTTGAACGAGAGGCTCGCACCCTAAAAACCCTGAATCATCCCGGAATTCCCCAGTATTACGACTTTTTTGTGGAAGGGGGGAAAAAATACTTAGCCATGGCTCTGATCCACGGTGAAGATTTAGAAAAACGTGTCTTGAGCACTGGACCAGTCACCTTGCCCCAGGCAGTAGAGTGGATGATTCAGACTTGCGATATCTTAGACTACATCCACGACCGCCAGCCGCCTCTAATCCACCGAGACGTTAAGCCCGCGAATTTGATGGTGCGCCATCGAGATAACCGAATTGTGATGTTGGATTTCGGTGCTGTTAAAGAAATTGGCACAATACCAGGCACACGGATTGGTGCCGAGGGATATAGTGCTCCTGAACAAGACCGAGGTCAGCCTTGCACTCAATCGGATCTTTACGCCATTGGCCCAACTCTCATATTTCTGCTCACCGGGGAAGCTCCTCTAAAGTATTATCAAAGGCGTAGTTCAGGATATCGGTTTGATGTATCAGGCGTTCCCACTGTTACTCCCCAATTAAGGAAAGTGATTGAGCGGGTTTGTCAACCAAGGGCTTGCGATCGCTACCAAACGGCAAAAGAACTGATGCAGGCTTTGGTTGCTTGTATTTAGGAGTCGGCGAAGCATGAATATGAGCAGAAATTTCACGGGCATAATTTGGCGATCGCTAGTGATTAGGATAAGGGGGATAAGGGAATAAAGAAAGGATATACTCACCCTACCCGCGCTGTCTCCTCATCCATGACCAAGCTCCACCTATTGAAGCGTGGACGCCAAATGGGAGCGAAACAAGTCAGATCAAGTCCGGTTAATTACTTCTAAAAATGGTTGATCCCCGTTGTTCGCCTTTTGTTAATTGTCAATTTTGAATTGTTAATAGCTAATTGTTAATAGCCAATTAACCACTGACAACTTTCAATTGTCAATTTTCATATAGACGAACAACAGAGATAGATAAGTACTTAACCTGAAACAGGATCAGATCATTCTTCGTCCCAGGCTTCCACAGCTAGTAAGTCACTGATCGGGTCTTGCATGGTAAACCCGAATTCAGTAAGTTCCTGTTTCCAGTAGGACCATTCGTCCCCATAGAGCAGGGCAATTTTCCAAAGGCTGTCACTGGGTTTAATAATTTTGGATTCCGCCAGTGAACGCACATGGCGTTGCAACTTCACCATGGGGTGAGTAACTGTTTGAGTCATACTCTAAAATCTCTAAATCAATTCTGTTGTTAGATTGGCTTTTGCGAATACCTGAACTACAATGCTTCCCCTTTGCGGTAATGCGCCGATCTGTAGAGTTTTGTACGGCAAGGAAGCCCCTCTATACTCTTGTAGCGCAATCGGATGCATTTAAGCAAGCCCGATCTGGGTAAATGTACGGGAATCCCTACTTTAACGCGAACCATAGACACTTAGCCAAGCCGCGAGAAGCCCCGCGCTCTACCCGATAGGGTGAGCGTCGTATGGGAAGCGCGGGGCAAGGGTCGGAACGTCGAAATGCCAATGTAATATACTAGGAATAGTAGGGAAAACAAATTAAGAGCTAACCGCCACCTACTAACAGCAACCTTGAAAACCACCGAATATGGGGTTCCATCCCGAAAAAAACTTGATAGTTTGAGTTATCTGTGGATGGGTAAAATTTCATAGGTGCTCGCACCTTGAGCCCATTAAATTCGCTCAAGGTGCTCGCCTGCAGTACTTTGGTTCTAGAACTTTTTGTATTGTTCCGGGGGGTCGGGGCATCCCGGAGACGAAACCGATAGATAGGGTCGCCTATAAAGGCGAGCTGGCTATGCAGAAAAGGGTTAAAACTCATGAAATAAGGCGACCCTATCCTTACGGTAACTTCTGACCGTGTTGTTAATAAAGTAACCCGTGTATCCGTTCGCGCAGCGTCGGCGAAAGCCGATACCGTTGGGTGGAGTTGGTAAGAAGCCCGCGCTGTCCCGTTAGGGCAGCGTCGGGAGTATGTCACTCAGGTTATGATAGTACCTATAGCCCAAGGAATTTAGAGCCAATTACAGCTTTTCAATGACCCAACCACCACACCTTGCCCCCTATGGTTCCTGGAAATCCCCTATTAGCGCTGACATGATTGTTCAAAGCAGCGTTAGGTTGGGCAGCATTGCCCTTGATCAAAAGGATGTTT